>CAZDSM010000140.1:0-1964 GCA_964508205.1 Candidatus Hydrothermarchaeota archaeon
TGAAAGAACGCTGAATAACGGAACAACAAACTTCTGCAATGCCATTGGATTAATCTTCGTAATTATCGCCAGCTCTGCTATGCTCAGATGCATCGCCGGCTGCTGGGAGGGATAAATATCTCTCCCGAGGCTGCCGTATTCTATCAGCCTTAGAATCATGGCGTACTCGTTCCATGGGTCTCCCCAAGTAAGGTATCGGAATCGCAGGGCAAGGACAAGAGACGCGACTGCAGCTATGGTTACCAACCCGAACACCTTTTTCTCTTTAAAAGCCAGAAAAACCATCAGAAAGAAAACCGCGACAAAAAAAGGCAGTACTACAACATCAACCCTGGAATAAAATAGTAATAATATGCTCAGCAACGCAAGGAAGAGCTGAAAGAGAATTTTGTTCATCTTTAGTCCCTCACCTCGACCCATAAATGGAGCCTTCTGTATGGCTCTTCACCATCATTGTATAAGAGGAACTCCACCTTATGTTTTCCGGGGCTGTTGAAGGTGAAGTTAAACCTTTCCCCCCATTTTTCAGAGTCTTTGAGGATAATCGACTTTTTCTGAACTGTTTGAACATTGTAATGGAGGTCTATCTCATTTACACCAGCAAAGAAAGTAACTTGAGTTAGACCGACAACTAGAAGATACTCAACGTCTTTGAACTCGCGGTTAATCACGCCGATGGTTACTGCGCCTATTTCACCCGTGGATATGTTTAAAGGGTAGCCCTCTGCCTTCCCTTCAGCGCTTAAAACATAGAACTCGGTTAGTGGCTCTCCTTTATCGATACTTTCAGTATATACTATTAAATATGTGACAATCGACATCAAGAGTAGGAGAAAAACTATTCTGCTGTTCAACGCTAGCATAATACCTTCTCCATAGCAAAATATACTGACATCTTGGTTAAAAAGATATATACTTAATAGATAAGTATAATCAGTGGTTGTAAAATGAAAGAGTTAACCCTTGCCGCAACTATTCCAGCGTACAACGAGGCTGCCACAATCGGCAGCGTAGTTTTAAAAGCAAAAAAACATGTGGACAAAGTCCTAGTGGTGGACGACGGCAGCACGGATTCGATTGCTGAAATAGCCTCATTAGCCGGTGCTGAAGTCATTAAACACGATCAGAACCTGGGCAAGGGAGTAGCGTTAAAAGAGGCCTTCAACTGGGCAATTCAGAAGAAAATCGACATCCTCGTTACCCTCGACGGTGACGGACAGCACAACCCGGATGAAATACCCTCTTTGACAAAACCTATTATCACAGGGGTAGCTGACGCTGTCAACGGCTCCAGGTTCATGGATAAAAATAGCGATACTCCGGGCTATCGAAAGCTGGGGCAGAACATTCTGACCACGGCCACAAATATAGGAAGCCGCCTTAAGATTACCGACTCTCAGAACGGTTTTCGAGCCTTCTCCAAAAAAACTTTCACGACCTTCAAATTCAAAACCCCTGGAATGGGCATCGAAAGCGAGATGCTCCTCGACCTCGATAAGGAAGGGTTCAGAATCCTGGAAGTGCCGATTTCCTGCAAATACGACGTTGATAAGCCATCGAAAAAAAATCCCTTGAGCCACGGAGTAAGCGTACTTCTCACCATCATTAGCTATGTGAGCGCTGCCCATCCTCTAACCTTTTTCGGCATCCCTGGTTTTATATCCTTTTTAGTAGGCATCAATTTCGGCCTGAAGGTTGTCAATATCTTCTATGACACAGGACAAATAGCCCTGGGAACAGCCCTCCTTATGCTTCTCTTTATAACTGGTGGGGCCTTCGCGTTATTTGCTGGGATAATACTCTACGTTGTCTCCTCTACGCTGAAGTCCCTTCCTGAGAGATGACCCTTATTTCCACCTCAGGACTTCAGTACGGAAGATAACCATTTCTTCCCTGCTCTAACCCACCCTTCCCCGTCAACAGCAAACCTGTCTTCTTCAGGCATTCGGCCCCTCCTAATGATG
>CAZDSM010000141.1:0-4419 GCA_964508205.1 Candidatus Hydrothermarchaeota archaeon
CTATATATGCAAGAAAAAGTTGAGGAACTGATAGAAAAGATACGGCCAAGTCTCCAAGCAGACGGCGGCGACGTCGAGCTTATCAGCGTTGAAGACGGCGTTGTCAAGGTAAAGCTTACCGGCGCTTGCGGCACGTGTCCCATGTCACAAATGACCTTGAAGATGGGGATTGAGGCAGCTATCAGAAAGGATCTCCCGGAGATTAAGAGCGTAGAGGCCGTTTAGGGAGCGATGGTAAGACCTAAGGGCATAGCCTGGGGAGAAGGGCTCGTAGCCTAGTCAGGATAGGGCGGCAGCCTCCTAACCTTGTTTGCGGAGCAAACAAAAAACCGCTCCGCAGGGCAGAGCAAGCTGCAGGCCGCGGGTTCGAATCCCGCCGGGCCCGTTACTCAACACTGTGAGTGACTTCATTATCGCTAGCCGTTCTCGCGCCGAGACCTATTTGTTTGTGGAGTTCTACCCAAAGTATTTATATGAACGCTAGAAATTCAGATAGCGTTCATCTGGAGGAGTTTAATGGCTGGCAAACATTCATCTAGAAAATGGAAGAAACGCGGAAAACCCAGATGGAAGACCAGGAAGAAAAAACTACGAGAGAGGCGCAGGAAAGCCAAGATAAGGGCTAGGTAATTATTTTTTCCTCAACTTTTATTAATTGAGATTAACTTATTAACGTAATAGCGGGGGTGCCCGAGTGGTCAAAGGGGACAGGCTTAGGACCTGTTAGCTTAGTGCTTGCGAGGGTTCGAACCCCTTCCCCCGCATTAGATAATTCTAGTGAAGATAATTCAAGAGGTAGTGAAAGTCGTTCTAATAATTCTTTAACTTTTTCTAATGATATTTTAATCAAGGAAGCTCTAAAAGTATGAAAAGTATCTTAGGAATGAGCTATATGGGAGAGGTGTTTTATGCGCTTGATCATGTTGGGGTGGGTGCTCAATGCTTCCATGAACTTGTCGCCCCTGCTTAGCTTCACGTTTTTCGCGCGCAGGGAGATGAGCTCATTCATGTCTATGGTGCCGCTGAGGTCCGTGTCAACCTGCTTGAGCTCCCGGATCTCGTAGTAGGCCCTGGAGGGGTCATTGACGAAGAAGGCCTTGTATCCCTCCATCTGCTTCAGCGCGCCCTTGTTGACCTTCGCGCTACCGTAGACCAGCTTGTAGAGGGCGCTCGCCAAGGCGTGAGGTGGGTTGCCCAGATTGACGCTTCCCTGGTCTGCGTAGTACTCACGGATCCTTGAGCCATAGAGCACGAGGAGGTTGGTGATGAAGTACAGGAGAAAGGCAGCGAGGCCTAGGAAGACGGTGTTGCCCCTTCTCCCACTTATTCCACCATTCCACATGAAGGTCCAAGCCATATACCATAGCACCATTGGTACTACGGAGAGCATGGTTATTACTGTTACGTCCCTGTGCTTGAGATGGCTTATCTCATGACCCAGGACTGCCCGGAGCTCTTCTTTGCTCAGGAGCTGAGTTATCTGCTCGGTGACGCATATCCTGCCGTCACTCCTCCAGCGTCCAAAGGCGAAGGCATTGGGTATGGGCAGTTTAGAAATACCTATCTTCGGCTTAGTTATGCCAGCCTTTCTGGCGAGTTCGGCGACCATGCGGTGGAGCTCAGGATACGTGGATTCATTCACGTAGCGAACCTTCATGCTCATCTCCACCATCTTCGGGCCGATCATGTACTGCACGGTTAGCAGGAACACAGCGAAGACCACGTAGAAGGTGAAGCCGCCAATGCCCACCATACTAGCGGCCACGACCACGACAGCATAGACTATGGCGAACATCAATGCCAGTAAGAGGTACATCCTAATCTGCAACCACATATCGTATTCCCTACCGCAGAGGTTATCAATACCCTCTGAAACTATTCTTGAAGTTCGTGAATTCACCCATCTCAATGGCAGCTCTGCTCCCCCTCATCAACTCCTGAAGAAAGTGGATGTTGTGGATGGTGATAAGCTTCATGCACAGGGGTTCGCGAACCTTTAGTAAATGGAAGATATATGCTCTCGTGTAGCCCTTGCAGGCCATGCATCGGCAGCCCTCCTCCAGGGGGATGAAGTCCTCCCTAAATTTTCCCTTGGTGAGGTTCAGCTTCCCCCCTTTTGTATAAGCGGTATTGTGACGGGCGTTCCTCGTTGGGAAAGCGCTGTCAAAAACATCTATTCCTCTAGATATCGCCTCCAGGATTTCGATAGGGGACCCGACGCCCATGAGGTACCTGGGCTTTTCCCCAGGGATTAGAGGGATAGTCTTCTCAAGGGCACGATACATCGCGTCCTTGGGTTCGCCTATGCTCAGACCCCCTATGCCGTAGCCGTCGAATCCTATCTCAACGAGTTTCTCAACGCATTCCCGCCTTAACTGTGAGGATAAACCCCCCTGGGTAATTGCGAAGAGCTGCTGACCAGTACTTTTTGCGTCCTTGCATCTTTTTCCCCACTCTACGGTGCGCTTTACTGAGGTTTGGACGCGCTCATAACCAGAGCCGTAGCTCGGAAGATCATCAAGGGCCATGGCGATATCGCTTCCCAGGCCACCCTGGATTTCGAGGCATTTCTCAGGGGTTAGGATGTGCCGGCTCCTGTCATATGGCGAGCGGAAGGCGATACCCCTCTTGCTGGCGCCGATGAGGAACTCTTTCCTGAGCATTTGAAAGCCACCGCTGTCCGTGAAAATGGCTCGCTTCCAGTTCATGAAATCGTGGAGACCCCCTGCCTCAGCTATGACTTTAACTCCTGGTTTGAGATACAGGTGGAAGGCATTGCATATCAAAGCTTGGGTGGCGGTGCTTATTACTTCCTCGGAGCTCAGGGTCTTGACGCTGCCCTTCGTTGCTACCGGCATGAAGGCGGGGGTATCGACTATCCCATGTTTGGTGGACAGCACCCCACACCTAGCACCGCTGTCTTCGCTGTTTACCTCGAACATCGCTACTCCCGGTTATCAGCATGGCATCGCCAAAACTGTAAAACCTGTATGACCTCCTAACCGCCTCCCTATATGCCTGTAGAATTCTCTCCCGCCCAGCATATGCGCTGACTAGCATTAGCAGGGTCGACCTTGGGAGGTGAAAATTGGTCAGCAGGGCGTCAACTCGAAACTTGAACTCGTAGGGGGGATGAATGAAGAGGCTGGACCACCCCTGGGCAGGATGGAGCCCGTCATCATTGCAGGCGCTTTCCAGAGCCTTCATGGTGGTCGTTCCAACCGCGATTATTCTTTTCCCCCGGTTTATCGTCCTGCAGCACTTCTCCTTTACCTCGAAGTACTCCGCCTCCATCCTGTGGTCGGCTATGTTTCTCACCCTGACAGGGGCGAAGGTTCCTAGGCCGATGTGGAGGGAAATATAAGCAAGTTTAACCCCCTTATCCTTCAGCTCTTGGAGTAGGTTTTCTGTGAAATGCAGCCCCGCTGTAGGGGCAGCCACTGACGCAGGGTGCCGAGCATATACGGTTTGATACTGCTCAAGGTGGACGCGGCGTTTAATGTACGGTGGAAGGGGTGCTCGCCCCAGCTGGCTGATGATTTGCATCGGCTCAATTTCTCCATGAAAGGATATAGCGAAGACCCCATTTTCCCTAGTAAGGGTGCCCCTTATGTTGCGGTCAAAGTAAATCTTAGTACTGGAGGCGAGACGCCCTCCCTTGGCCAAGCATCTCCAATAACCCTGACCCATATCCCAGAGGAGGGTTATCTCTACCTTGCTCCCCGTCTTCTTCTGCCCGAACAGTCTCGCTGGAATAACTTTGGTGTCGTTGAGGACGAGGACATCACCCTCATCCAAGTAGTTCCGTAGGTCCTGAAAGACCTTATGCTCAATGCCATGTCCTTTCAGCACCATGAGCCTGGAAGCGTGTCGAGGAGACATTGGGATCTGGGCTATAAGCTCTTTTGGCAGGGAGTAATCAAAGAAGCCGAGCTCCATGACGATAAATAGAATAAAAGTTTATAAATTAATTTCTACAGAACTTTACAGGGAGTTGATGCGATGCGCATAGTTTCCAAGGAAGAGTTAGAGTGGATGAATACTTCCTTTATTTTGTAGCAGGTGGCGTCTTTGTTTTTATAGTATTGGCTCTCCTCTGGATTTATACAAGAGGAAATATTTTTATTCCATAGCTCAAAGGTGAAGGCATGAAGTACGGGGAAAAGGCTGTTAAAGAGGCGAAGCTCGAAGTATGGGAGAATCCCACCCCGGAGAGGGACTACATGGTGGAGATAGCTTTCCCTGAGTTTACCTGCCTCTGCCCGCGCTCAGGGTACCCGGACTTCGCCACTATAAAGATAAACTATACCCCTGATAAGCACGTGGTGGAGCTGAAGTCCTTGAAGCTCTACCTGAACAGCTATAGGGACAAGTATCTCATGCACGAAGAAGCGACCAACAGGATTTACGAGGCTCTGA
>CAZDSM010000142.1:0-8648 GCA_964508205.1 Candidatus Hydrothermarchaeota archaeon
GGTTGTACCTCGGTGGGGGCTGTGTCTCTTTCTCCACTGAATACACCTTATCAACCCCGAGGGAGTCGTCATCTGCCAGGGGCGGTAGGGGGTGTTCTTTGAATTTAATGAATGGGTAGAGAGCCACCCATCCCTCCTCCAGGGTGGTTACCCCTGAGAAGATATAGGGCTCAGGTCCAAGGTTGACCCTTCCCTTTATCTCTTCCCTCACCATGGAGTCGCCGAAGGTGGCGATAAAGCGGTGGACAACGAGCTTATACAGCCTCCGCTGCGCGATGCTGAGCTTTTTGGGGAGCCTTCCAGTGGGGAAGATGGCCGGGTGCGCGGGGTCGTCCTTCTTGCCCTGCCTTGGACGAAGCTCGGGTTTGCTCATGACGGCTTTGACGTAGGGCTTAAAATCAGAGGATGCTTCGAGGGAGGTAAGGATGCTCTTGTAGCCAATAGTTGGCGGGAGTTTCTGGGAGGCGGTCCTGGGATAGGAGATGTATCCACCCTCATACAGCTCCTGGGCCAGCTCCTGGGTCTTCTTGGGGGAGAAGCCGAAGCATCTGTAAGCCTCTGTCTGCAGGGTTCCGAGGTCGAAGGGAAAGGGCGGCCACTTGTTCAGGCGGTTCCTCTCTATTCCCTCGATGGCCGCGTAGTTTACTCTGGAGCTCTCGAGGATTTGGCTCACCATGCCCTCGTCGAAGACCCTGCTCTTCGCGTGCTTTGCGGTTATTTTCTCACCATTATGCGAGAGCTCGGCCAGGATTTCCCAGTACGTCTCAGCCTTGAACTTGGATATCTTCTGCTCCCTGTCAACCAGGAGGGATAAGGCCGGTGTCTGGACCCTGCCCGCGCTTATGGTGGCGAACAACTGTCCCGCGTTTTTCAGCGCGATGGTCAATGCTCTGGAGGTGTTTATACCCCAGTACCAGTCCATCATGTGCCTCGCTTCCCCTGCGTCAACGAGCTTCCAGTCCACGTCTCCAGGATTTTCAAAGGCCCCTGAGAGGTCCCTCTTCGTCAGGGTTGAGAACTTCATCCTTCGGATTTTCTTTCCCTTTGCTGAACATGCGAACCGAAGGGCGTTAAGTCCCAGGAGCTCGCCTTCTATGTCGTAGTCAGTAGCTACATAGAATTCGTCCACACCTTTGGCCAGGGAAGCGAGGGTGTTTATGTATTTCTTAACGTAGTACTTGGACTTGTCCACATCGGAAATCGGTGCCCACTCAATGTCGAACATCGGGTACTTCCATTCATCACTCCTCTGGGCGAGGGTGTAAAGGTGTCCAGCAGCTGAGGCAATGGTCACCTCCCTGTCGTTCTCCTTACTCTCGTAGTAGACCACCCCCTTCCCTTTCCTACTCGAATACTTGGTGAATATCGCCTTAGCTATCCGATAGCTGACCTTGGGCTTCTCGGTGATTATTAAAGTCCTCATCGCCTTTCAAATCTTTTCCGGTCTTTTTAAGTTTATTGCGTAATATTTTTAACGTCATCATAAAATAGCTATTCTAGGTGTTACGATGAAAATGTCCTCCAGGATAACTAAGTTGCCGCCCTACCTCTTCGTGGAGCTCGACAAGCGGGTGGCGGAGAAGCGCAAGGATGGCGTGGACATAATCACCTTCGGCGTTGGCGATCCAGATTTACCTACGCCTGAGCACATCATTAACGCCTGCTGCGAGGCCGTGAGGAAACCCGAGAACCATCGCTACCCGAGCTACGAGGGCATGCTGAGCTTCAGAGAAGCGGTGGCGGAGCGCTACGAGAAGGACAGGAACCTCCGCATAGACCCTGAGAGAGAGGTGATCGCCCTCATAGGCTCCAAGGAGGGAGTGCATAATATTAATTTCGCCCTCCTCGAGAGGGGAGACGTTGTCCTCTACCCCGATCCGGGGTACCCGGTGTATCGCACTGGAGCGGTGTTCGCGGGAGGCGGAGCATATGCCATGCCCCTCAAGGAGGAGGATGCCTTCCTTCCAGATTTCAGCGCGGTACCCCCTGAGAAGGCGAAAAAAGCCAGGTTAATATGGCTCAACTACCCCAACAATCCAACGGCCAGCGTCGCCGAGAAAGCCTTCTACAGAGAAGCCATCGATTTCGCCCTTGAGAATGACCTTGCGATTTGCAGTGACGAGGCATACTCAAAGATGGCCTTCGACGGCTATAAGGTGAAATCCCTCCTCGAAGTAAAGGGTGGCAGAGAGGTCGGCCTGGTCTTCAACTCCCTATCCAAGACCTATAATATGACTGGGTGGCGCCTTGGCTATGCTCTCGGAAACACGGAGCTGGTCCAAGCCCTGGGCAAGGTCAAGACGAACGTAGATTCTGGGGTGTCGCAGATAATCCAGGAGGCCGGCATCGCGGCCCTGAGGTCATCTCAGGAATGCGTTATGGAGAATCTGAGGATTTACGGGGAACGGCGCGAAGTCCTTGTGAACGGGCTGAACCGCTTGGGCATGCCATGCAAAAAACCTATGGCGACCTTCTATGTGTGGTTGAAAGTTCCGGGTGGAGATTCCATGGAGTTCGCTAACATGCTCCTGGAGAAGGCCGCGGTGGTTTGCACCCCGGGGATTGGTTTTGGAGAGCACGGCGAGGGTTATGTGAGGTTCGCCCTCACCCAGCCCGTGGCAAGGATAAGAGAGGCCTTGGATAGGATGGAGAAGGTTCTATGAGACCCCATATAGGCGTTAACGAAAAAAATCACCTGACCATTGGAGGGGTTGATGTTGTAGAATTAGCGGAAGACTTTGGGACACCCCTCTACGTCGTTGATGAGATGCGCATTCGAGAGCGCTACCAGGAGTTCCACGATGCCTTTGGTGATTACCCCAAGGTGGAGCTGAAGTACGCCTATAAGGCCAACACTAGCCTGGCGGTGCTTCACATTCTAAGGCAAGAAGGCGCTGGTGCAGACGTGCTCTCAGCGGGCGAAATTTACCTCGCCTTGAAAGTCGGCCTCAAGCCAGAGCAGATAATCTTCACGGGAAACAACAAGACCGACGAGGAGCTGGAGCTTGCCCTGGAGAAGGGTATCATAATCAACTTCGACGCCATCCATGAGATGGAGAGCCTTGAGAGGATATGCGTTGCCAAGGGGAAGAAAGCCATGGTTTCCTTTCGCGTCAACCCCGCGGTCTCTCCGCGAACGCATCCCCACCTGGCTACTGGGCTGAGGGAGAGCAAGTTCGGCATACCGGCTGAAGAAGCCTTAGAGGCGTACACCAGCGCCATGGAAAGCGAGTACCTCGAAATCCGTGGGATACACATGCACATTGGATCCCAGATAACCGGTACCAAGGCCTACGAGGAAGCAGTATCGAAGCTTTTGGATATCGCAGGAGGCCTTAAAGAAAAACTGAGTTTAGGTCTTGAGTTCATTGATTTTGGAGGGGGGGTAGGGATACGCTACGAAAAAGATAAGCCCTATATCACTCCCAGGGAGTTGGCCAAGAAGCTGATACCGATAGTCGAATCCAAGATAGAAAAGCATGGATTAAAGGAACCGACCCTGTACTTCGAGCCAGGGCGCTACATAGTAGGGGACGCCTCTATCCTACTGATGCGGGTGAGCACCCTAAAGCAAACGCCGTATAAGAAGTTCGTTGGCGTCGATGGGGGATTTCACGTGCTCCCGAGGCCGGTCTTTTATGGCGCATACCACAAAGCCGTGGTGGCGAATAAGGCAGGGCTGAGGGGCGAGGAACGCGTGGACATCGCGGGCAATGTGTGCGAGAGCGGCGATATCCTGGCGAGAGACAGGTTGCTGCCTAGGATAGACGACGGCGACATAATAGCTTTAATGGATGCCGGCGCTTACGGGATAATCATGGCCTCGCAGTACAATTCTCGCCCCAGACCAGCGGAGGCGCTGGTTAATCGCGGAAGCTACGAGCTCATCCGCCAACGAGAAGGCATTGATGACTTAATCAACAAGCAACGAGTGCCGAGGAGGCTAAGATGAAGACCTCTAAGCTCTCTGGTTTTTACAAGCTAAGCCCAGAGGAGCGGCTTAGGGTGGTGAAGGAGTTCTCCGGCCTAAGGGGCGAAGAGACGACAACGCTGAATAATACTGGCGCCTTGGGCATGGGCCTTGCGAACAGGATGATTGAGAACGTTATCGGGGGCTTCACCCTGCCCTTGGGGGTGGCAACTAATTTCAGAATAAACAGTAGAGACTACCTAATTCCCATGACCCTGGAGGAGCCGAGCGTCGTCGCGGCTGCAAGCAATGTTGCAAAAATGGCTAGGGCAAAAGGAGGTTTCACAGCTTCCGCTACCGAGTCTAGGATGATAGGTCAAGTCCAGCTCGTCGATGTTGCAAACTTAGCGAAGGCGGGAAAGAAAATCATCGCCAGTAAAAATGCGATTCTTGGCCTTGCGAATGAGCAGGACCCTGTTCTTGTGAAATTTGGGGGAGGAGCCATGGACTTAGAGGTGAGGGAGCTTGACACAAGGGCTGGTAAAATGCTCGTTGTCCATCTAATCGTGGACTGTCGCGACGCCATGGGAGCGAACGCGGTCAACACCATGGCCGAGGCAATAGCTCCGCGCCTTGAGAGCTTGAGTGGGGGAAGGGCGCTGCTTCGAATTATCTCGAACCTCGCTGTGCACCGCCTCGTTCGGGTTAAGGCGGTCTTCGCGAAAGATGTGATTGGCGGTGAGGAGGTGGTGGACGCTGTACTGAAGGCCTACGCCTTCGCAGAGGCGGATGAGTATCGCTGCGCAACCCATAACAAGGGGATAATGAATGGAATAATTGCGGTAGCCCTGGCTACAGGGAACGATACCAGAGCCCTCGAGGCTGGTGCCCATGCCTACGCTGCCCTTAATGGAAGCTACATACCTTTGACGCGCTATGAGCGAAACATCGAGGGCGACTTGGTCGGTGAGATTGAGCTCCCTCTGGCCGTGGGTTTAGTCGGTGGCGCCACCACGGTGCATCCCGCTGCCAAGGCATGTGTTAAAATCCTCGGGGTAAAGACAGCCCCGGAGCTCGCCCAAGTGATGGCCTCCGTTGGCTTAGCCCAGAACTTTGCCGCCCTTCGTGCCCTTGCTACAGAGGGTATCCAGCGGGGGCACATGAGCCTTCACGCCAGGAACATCGCCGTAATGGCTGGTGCTGAGGGGGCGTTGGTGGATAGGGTCGCGGAAAGACTTGTTGCAGAGAAGAAGATCCGGGTGGACAGAGCAAAGGAAATCCTGGCAGGGCTACGAGTAAAATAAAATCCTTGTTTAGTTAAGAGTTAGATAAATAAACCTTATTAAACACCCTGTTTTATAATGGAATACCCCTATTTTTATGAATTAGTCAGTAAGAGGTTCCATCATAGCTCTAAAGGCATTTACCTCGTGGTTTAGTTTTATGATTTCTTGCGCCAAGGACCGCTTGACAAAACCGAGTTTAGAACGACACAAATCGTGGGTTTCAGCAAGATCGATTTCAAGTAGGTCGTCATCCACTTTTAAATGCAAGTTCCCTAGTCTTTTTATTTTCGCTTCAGAAAAGGAAATAAGCAATTCGAGGCATTCCGGAGGGATCGCCTTCTTCGCCAGTTTCTTCTTTTTTTCCACCATTTTTTCACCTTCTTTACCTTATGTCAACTCTCCCTGTTGGAGTTAATAATAATATTATGATAATAATATTATAATAATGTAAGTTCCCTCATAATAGATAATAATATTCAACCTGCCACCTGGCATTTACAAATATCTAAAGGAGAAAGCTAAAAATAAATAACATAAGCACGTATTTTCCTCTATGAAGTTCTACAAGTACCACGGTGCTGGCAACGATTTTATCCTCATCGACAACCGCCAGGATGAGATTGAGGAGGGGATTAAGCCCGAGTTGGCTGTTAAACTCTGCCACAGGCGCTTTGGGATAGGGGGTAACGGCCTCTTGCTAATAGAGAATTCTGAAAAACACGATGCTAATATGCGGATTTTTAACCCAGACGGAAGCGAAGCTGAGATGTGCGGTAACGGGATAAGATGCTTCGCCAAGCACGTCTATGACCATGGAATAATAAGGAAGGAGGAACTGGAGATAGACACCCTTGGAGGGGTTAAAAAAGCTACCCTTACAATAGAAAAGGGCAGGGCGACGTATGTGAAAGTGGACATGGGCAAGCCCCAGGTTAATAATCTCAATTTAGTAATTCCTGTTAAGGGGGGGGAGAGGGAAATGGTGGCTCTTGAGATGGGCGTTCCCCATGCCGTTTTATTAGTTGACGATCTTAGCGGCGTTGAGGTTCTCGAACTCGGAAGGGAGATAAGGAATAACCAGATTTTCCCCCGGGGCGCAAATGTGAATTTCCTGCAGCGAGCAGGGGAGAACAGGTTTAGGATAAGAACCTATGAGCGTGGAGTCGAGGATGAGACCCTCGCCTGTGGCACCGGGATATGCGCCTCCGGCGCTGCTGCAGTGCTCCTTGGTCTGGCCGATGCTGATAAGCCCATTGAGATCGAGGCCAGGGGGGGTAACATCTTCGTCGAGACGGTGAAGGTCGACGAAGAACTAGAGAGGGTGTACATGAGTGGACCGATGGAATTTATTTTCGAGGGCGAAATTGAACCTTGAGGTAGCGCTATGATAGAGATGGGTCGGGACATTATCGGCGCGCTTAAAAGCCATGCAGTGAGAGAGGCTCCCAGGGAGGCCTGCGGGGTTCTGGCTGGAAGGAAAGGCATGGTGGAGCGAATGGTTGAGTGTCGCAATGCAAGCAAATATCCTGAAACCACCTATGAGATAGCACCTACTGACCTGTTGAAGACATTGGAGGACATAGAGAGCTGGAGTATGGAGGTCTTGGGCTTCTATCACTCCCATCCCATGGGCCTTGATGAGCCCTCCATCATAGACGAGGGCAGGGCAACCTGGCCGGGGTACTCGTACGTCATTGTTTCAATATCTGGGAAATCCTCCATATCATCATGGAGGTGGGACAAGGCTAAAAATAAATTCGAGAAAGAGGAGGTAAAGGTGAGGTAAGCTATATGGAGTCCGAATTAAGGGATACAAAGAACTCATTTTTCAGCGCTTTTGAGCGAGGGGGATTAGAGGCACTGGATCAGGTTTGAAGATAACTCAGGGGCAGAAGTATTTTTTACGTGGAGCTGCCCAAAGGATAAGCCATGACATGTGAAGAGGTTAATGGAGCCGCTGCTAAAATTGCGAGCATGAAGATACGCGGCGCTGGCAAAATCGCGAGGAGCGCTGCTAGGGCGCTGAAAAGTTGCGCGAAGGCTTCGAAGGCCAAGAATCGAAAAGAGTTCCTAGGGGAACTGAAGGAATCCGGGAGAATTTTAATCTCCGCCAGACCAACGGCTGTTTCCCTGCCTAACGCTGTTCAGTTTGTATTGAACAGGGTTAATGGTTCCAGGGATGACGTTGAGGAGCTCAGGGATTTAGCCATCAGCACAGCCGACACCTTTGTGGAGAAATCCTTGAAGGCTGTTAAGCGGATAGGTGAGATAGGGGCTCGCCGCGTGAGAGACGGCGAGGTCATAATGACTCACTGTCATTCCAACGCCACCCTTTCAGTAATCAAGAACGCTTGGGAGCAGGGCAAGAAGATAAGGGTCATTGTCACTGAGGCCAGGCCGCGCTATCAGGGGCATATAACTGCACGCATCCTCGCCGAAGCAGGCATCCCGTGCACCTTGATTGTGGACAGTGCAGTCAGGACCTTTATGAAGGGCGTGGACAAGGTTATCGTGGGCGCTGACAGCATCGCAGCTAATGGTGCTGTCGTGAATAAAATCGGCACCTCCCAGCTCGCCCTTGTAGCCAACGAAGCCAGGGTGGTTTTTATGGTTGCAGCTGAAAGCTATAAGTTCCATCCCAGCACTCTGATAGGCGCGTTGGTGGAAATAGAGGAGCGGGGGAAAGAGGAGGTCGCTGACACAGGGGAATTTAGGGGCGTGGAGATAAGGAACCCTGCCTTCGATGTAACCCCGCCTGAGTACATTGATTTAATAGTTACTGAGAAGGGAGTCATCCCGCCCCAGGCCTCGATAATGATAATCAAAGACGAGTTTGGCTGGGCGCTGTCCGGAGAATGATTATCCTCTTTCTATTTCCCCTATTCTGCTGAGATACCCTTCCTTCAGCTTCTGGAGCTTTTCCTTCTTTGAATAAGCGAAGGCCTTGCTCATCCTTATGCCCAGGATTTTCACCCTCAGCTCCTCAATCGGCTTTTCCGCTTTAACCCTTAGTTTCTCGGCCTCTTTGCACGCGACTTCCAGGGCCTTGAGGTCGAGGAAGGCGCGGTTCACACCATCTATGTGCTCCTGCTTATCCCTCAACATCGGCGCGATCTTCCTCGCGGTTTCGCCCATAAGGTATCTTAGGACCTCTTCTTTTGCCTTGCTCTTATTCTCTTTCTCCCCTAACATGCCTAAAAAGGCCTTGCCCCTGGATTTTGGGGCCAGGTAAATTATGCCTAAGTTTTGCTCCTTTAGCCCCTCGTAGAGCTCTTCTGGACTGCGCCCCTCACCGTTCACCTTCACCTCATATCCCCTGGCGATACTCTCAGACTTCTCCAGGAACTCCGCCCGGATGTTCGATGACTCCTGATCGACGCGCTCCTCTGCTTTCCTGCTGGCTCTCATGTATTCCTGCTGTCTATCGAAGTATTTTCCGCAGACTTCAGAAG
>CAZDSM010000143.1:0-3482 GCA_964508205.1 Candidatus Hydrothermarchaeota archaeon
CGCCAAGGCCATGGAGGAGCTGATGAGGGAGCTGGGATGCCGGTATGTGAAGACAGAGGGCGGGATTTCACCCAGGTTCGAGGCATCCCGGGATGTAAGAGCTGAGATAATTAAAAAATGCGTGGGCCTGTTAAAGGAAAGGTACAAGGTCCGTCTTGAAGGCGGGAAGCTGATAATGGAGGGGCAGAGGTTTGACCCGATTAAGGCGGAGAAAATAGGTATAAAACCTGGACTAGATTACGCTAAGCTAGTTCGGGGAGAGGGGGTAAAGGTTAGCGAGAAGATAATCACCCCAGAGATGGTTTTCAAGGACGCCTTAAAAATCATCATCATAGAGGAGCCCTTCACCTCTAATGTATTAAGAAAACTCTCCGAGCTGTTTTGACTATGGTGATGACTTCCTCGTGGTCATCAACCACCATTATTTTCTTATTACCATTCATTGGCAACCTACTCTAACGCTTCAAATTTAACGGATATTTAGAAAGTTTTTTTCAAGTTTTGAAACATCGGCCATACTAATCCTATAAAACGCTAAAATAAAAATATTTAAATAGCCTTAGGGTAATCTTCTAAACAGGAGGCCTTTACGTTGGAAACCATCATTGGGGAAACTATTAAAAATACGGATGTTGGGAGGAAGAGTAAAGTAGGCACACCATTACCCAAGGTTGAAATGGATGATGAACTGGAGAAGATCCTATCCCAGGTTAGGGCAAAGATAGTTGTGATAGGGGCAGGAGGGGCTGGCTGCAACACCATGAGTAGGCTGAGCGAGGTGGGAATCCAGGGGGCTGAGATATTGGCTGTTAACACGGATGCCCAGGATTTACTTTACACCCACGCTGATAAAAAAGTGCTGATAGGGAGGGAACTCACCGGGGGATTAGGCGCCGGCTCCGTGCCGCAGATAGGTGAGGGGGCGGCGAAGGAGAGCACTGAGGAGTTGAAGCGAGTCATAGAGGGTGCTGACATGGTCTTCGTGACCTGCGGTCTCGGCGGGGGCACCGGTACTGGGGCCGTTCCGGTAATAGCGAACATAGCCCAGCAACTTGGGGCTTTGACTGTTGCCATAGTTACCTACCCTTTTTCCATGGAAGGGTTGCGCAGAAAGAGCAACGCCGAGATGGGTCTGGAGAAGCTACGGAAGGAGACGGACACAGTAATAGTCATCCCCAACGACAGACTCCTGGAGATAGCACCCACTCTGCCCGTATCTGCGGCCTTCAAGGTAGCCGACGAGATCCTCGTGCGCGCTGTCAAGGGCATCGCGGAGCTGATAACCAAGCCCGGTCTGATAAACCTAGATTTCGCGGATGTGCGGGCGGTAATGGAGGGGGGCGGCGTAGCTATGATAGGCCTTGGGGATAGCGATACCGAAAACAGGGCCCAGGAGGCCATTGAGAAGGCGGTGAACAGCCCATTGCTGAGCGTCGATATCACGGGCGCTAAGGGCGCCTTAGTCAACGTAGTTGGTGGTGAGGACATGACCCTCTCGGAAGCGGAGCATGTGGTGGAGGCTATTTCCCAGAGGTTGGATCCAAGGGCAAATATTATATGGGGAGCCCAGATAGAGAACGAGCTTAAGGGGATAATAAGGGTATTGCTGGTAATCACTGGCGTAAGATCGACGCAGATAATCGGAGCCGGAGATACGCCGGTACCAACGGGGGCGCCGGATTTAAAACAGGAGCTCGGAATAGACTTTTTGGACTAGGGAAGAAGGATGATTCAGGAAACACTTAAGGAGTGGAATAGGGTAATTAAGCTCTCTAGGAAGCCCAAGAGGCATGAATTCGTGATGGTCGCGAAGGTCACGGGCCTAGGAATAATAATAGTAGGGCTTATAGGCTTTATGATAAGGATGACAATACAGATTTTCCAAGTGGTAGTGTAGTTTTATTTTTAAATGGCATTTATCGTGTGATGCATAATGGAAAGTGAGATTTACGCTGTAAGAACCACCATCGGCCAAGAGAAGAACGTGGCAGACATGATTACTGCGAGGACCGATAAGGAGGGATTTGAAATTTACTCGATCCTCGTCCCCTATGAGATAAGGGGTTACATCATGGTGGAGACCCTGAACAAGACTGAGATAGAAAAATCCTTGAAGGGCGTCTCCCACTCGAGGGGGGTAGTGGAGGGGGAGATAGGCATCGTGGAAATAGAGAAGTTCTTCGAGCCGAAGCCCATGGTAACCAAGGTGGATACCGGCGATATCGTGGAGCTCATCACGGGTCCATTCAAAGGCGAGAAGGCCCGCGTCGTCAGGGTTGATTTGAAGAAGGAGGAACTAACCGTGGAGCTCTTCGAGGCGACTGTTCCCATACCGGTCACTATCAGGGGGGACAGCATAAAGGTGGTTAGAAAGGAGGAAAAAGATGAAGAAGCAGATTAACGCCTTGGTCGACGGTGGTGAGGCGAGTGGCGGTCCACCCTTGGGACCAAGCCTTGGGCCCCTCGGGGTGAATATTACAGCAGTCATTAATGCCATAAACGAGCGTACAAAAGATTTTAAAGGGATGAAGGTCCCTGTTAAGGTAATCGTCGACCCCTCCACGAAGGCCTTCGAGATAGAAGTGGGCACTCCCCCTACGAGCGCGTTAATAAAGAAGGAGCTCGGCATCGAGAAGGGTTCTGGCGAGCCCCGGACCACGGTAGCCGGAGATTTTAGCCTGGATGCAGCTGTTAAGATAGCGCGGAGGAAGAGAGGGAGCACGCTGGCCGCCAGCTTGAAAAGCGCTGCGATGGAAGTCTTGGGGGCATGCGTCTCCATGGGCATTACCATCGAGGGCAAGCCCTCTAAGGAGGTCCAGCGGGAGATAGCGGCTGGAGTCCATGATGAAATCTTAAAAGAATAAGGTGTAATCATGTACAGTTCAAAGGATATTTCAAAGGCCCTGAGAGAGGTGAAGGAGAAGGGTAAGAAGAGGAAATTCCTCCAGAGTATCGACCTAGTTGTCAACTTGAATTTAGATATGGAGAAGCCTGAGAACAGGCTCAACGAGGAGGTGCTCCTCCCCAACGGCAGGGGGAAGAAGGTTAAGATAGGTGTTATCGCCGAAGGAGAATTAGCCCACCAGGCCAAGAAGCCTACAGATATGGTGATAACAAAGGAGGAGCTAACGGAGTTGGCTAAGGATAAGAAGGCCGCTAAGAAAATTGTGACAAACATCGAGTTCTTCATAGCTCAAGCCGACATGATGCCCCTGGTGGGCAAGCATCTGGGGCAAATTTTAGGACCGACGGGTAAGATGCCCAAGCCCGTGCCGGTTAACGCGTCCCTTGTGCCAATAGTTGAAAGGTTGAGAAAGACCATCAGGCTTCGAACCAAGGATAACCCGGTGCTCCACGCCATCGTTGGAACAGAGGAGATGAAGGATAAGCTTCTGGTCCAGAACGTCGAAGCAGTGATGCAATACCTTGAGCGAAAGTTAGAAAAAGGGCACGACGACATAAGGTCGGCCTATCTCAAGACG
>CAZDSM010000144.1:0-4607 GCA_964508205.1 Candidatus Hydrothermarchaeota archaeon
GAACGTTGCGCTCCAGGTCTTCTCCCCCCTCATAATCAAAGAACTCAGGCTCGAAAATAAAAAACCCTCCGTTTATCCATCTGTCCTTTAACATTGGCTTCTCCTTGAAGTCTTTGACTCTTCCTCTCGTGTTATATGCAACGATTCCATATTGAGAGGGCATTGGGGTAACCGTGATGGTGCCTAATCCATGATGCCTTTCGTGAAAAGCAAGTTCTTCTTTAAGGTTTATGTCTGCAAGGCCGTCTCCGTAGGTTAGGAAAAACCTCTCGCTTAGCAATGCCTTAGCCTTAAACACGCGCTCCGCGGTCTTGGACTCACTACCAGCAAATTTAAAATCTATATTCCAGTCTGGATGGGCTTCTGAAAAGTAGTCCCTTATAACCTCTCCCTTATAGCCAATGAGCAGGACGAAATCATCATAACCGTGGTGGGAATAAATTTTCATTATGTGCTCAAGGATGGGCATTTTCCCAATCTTTGCCATGGGCTTGGGGATGCCCCCTCCTCCTTGGAACCTCGTCCCCTTGCCACCGCAGAGAATAGCCACTTTCATATCACTTTATAACAAAAGTTTTTTGTATTTAATACTTCCCCAGAGCCTAGTTAATTTCACAGCAAAGACGTATCCGGGGGGATTATAGGGGCTTCTGGAGGATGAAAAATATGGAGAAAATTGGGCCACAATTCCGGGGATTTCATCTAAGGGACTTTAACATTGGTGGGATAGCCTTCGAATATAAAAAGCTTTACGAAGAAATCACCGCTTAAAAAAACCGTAGATTAATCCAGCTCCAAATACGGCCGTCCGCATTAAAATTATAGCTGGTGATGCCAGGCCTACCCTAGCGTCCCTCGCAAAATTTCTAATAGAGGGGGGCAAGGCGGTGCTTAGCAGGAGGAAGAAAGCGACTATAGGGAGGATAAACTTTCCATTGTACAAGGTTAAAAAAAAACTAAGGATGAAAAAATAAAACACCCCTATCTGCACTTTCAATAACTGGGGGGTGTAGGTGTCCTTAAACGCTTTTCCAGCATGTTTTTTATACAAAGTAACCCGCCAGTAGGCCCGATTGAATTTCTTCCTCAGGTAATCCGATAAAATGCTGGGATGCCTGTGATAAACTACTGCTTTGTTGTTGAACACCATTTTGAATCCTTTCTTCGAAAGCCTAAAAGACAAATCAGGGTCTTCCCCCGAGGCTGTGGGGAAGCTCTCGTCAAAACCCCCGGCCTGTAAGAAGGCATCTCTCCTGTAGGCTGCGGAGTAACTGCCGATAAAATCGATATGCTCCAATTTGCTCATTCGATTGTATCTCTCCTCTATCTCATATTGTACGAATTTCGCTGTTAATTCGCATTGCTTGGTCATATATCTCCCTTGAACGCCGATTATGTGCGGCTCCTTAAAAGGCTTCAGCATTTCTGCAAGCCAGGTTTCCGTAGGAGTGCAGTCTGAATCAGTAAAAACAAGGATATCGCCCTTCGCATTCCTTGCCCCGAGGTTGCGCGCTGCAGCAGGGCCACGATGGTCTTGGATAAGCATTTTCACGGGATACCGTGCAACAATTTCCCTTGTACCATCGGTTGAGCCGTCGTCAACGACGATTACATCGAAGGCTTTCTCAGTCTGCGCCTCTAGGACTCTGAGGGTTTCCTCGATGGTATTAGATGCGTTGTAGGCGGGTATTATGACGCTTGCATTCATGAAAATATATTCTTTGCGAGGTAGCGGAAAAAGGTTTTCGCAGATTTCAGGGTTCTCAAAGCCTCGGATGGGCTCGTAAAGCCTTGCTGAATTTTGTAAAAAATATACTCTCGCCTCAGGTAGAACCCCCTTCTGGCAGAGTCGCATAGTTTTACCAGCTCCTGGCTGCTTAGGCCGTGGTAACTAACAGTAGTAGCGTGCCTTCCTTCATTGTCTATCCACTTGGAATAATCCTCAGTGATAAGGTATCCTTTTTCCTTGGCCCAGCGATAGGATTCAGTGCCGGGATAAACCATAAGGGGATAGAACTGTGCTGTGTCGGGATTAAGTTTTTTAGCAAACTCAACGGTTTCTCTTATGATCCTTACGTTGTCCCCTGGTAAGCCCAGCATGAAGCAACCGTTGACCAACAGTCCAAGCTTTTTTGCGTTGTCCATAAACCTCAGTTGCAGCTCTTTGGTTGTACTCTTGTGCACGCTGTCCAAGGCGAGCTGGGTGGGGGTCTCAAAGCCCACGCAGAGCAACCTGCAACCAGCTTCTTTCATCGCTTTGATGGTTTCGTAATCCGTGTTAACGCGGGCGTTGCAGGACCAATGTAGCTTAATTCCTCGCTTCCGTAGACCAGCGCATAGCTCAAGGGTACGCTTTTTTCTCGCCGGGAAGGTCTCGTCCTCTATCATAACCTCCTTAACATCAGGAAACTCTCTCTGGATGTACTCGAATTCATCGAGAACATTATCGACACTCCTCGCCCTGTACGAGTTTTTGTATGGTGAATTGCAAAAGGAGCAATTATAGGGGCAGCCCCGGGAGGTTAGAATCGTCACCTGGGGATGAAGAAGGGATGCATAAAAGTAGTCCTTAATGTTCAAATACTTTTTGTAGACCTCTGAGACGAAGGGGAGCTCATTCAAGTTTTTTATCGGCTCTCGGGACCCATTTTTATAAACCTTGTTGTTGCTCCTGTAGCACAGACCCTTTATCTTTGCAAGACTAGCATCCGCTTCAATGGCTTCTGCCAGGGCTACGAGGGTGTAGTCGTATTCTCCGAGGCAGAGGGAGTCAATCTTATCCGACAAAGCCAGGGTTTCATCAGGCATGGCGGTGGGATGGGTACCCACGAGGGTTATGTGGGGCTCTGGGAGGGCGTCCTTGAGTATAGAGGCGACTTCAGCATCGTTGTAAATGCTCGGTGTGCTCGTGTCAATAACAATTAATTGAGGATTAAATTCTTTAGCGAATTCCACAGTTTGCTCTCTGCTCCACTCCTTCGCAACAGCATCTATTAATTTTACGTCAAAACCGTTTTTTTCGAGCGCACCAACCATATAAGCTAAATAATAGGGCATGTAGAAGGTTCCGCCTTTCGTGACACAAGGAGAACGAGATTGCCGCGAGTATTTTTTCATAAAAGGTGGATTTAATGCTAATATCCTCATTTCTCCAGCCCTCGTAGGTAGTTTTTAATGGCTTCAATCATTACTGGTTTCTCCCTTCTTATAAGGGTTGTATCCTCCGCTGTCTTTAAAACAACTCCTAATTCTTCGATATCATATACTGCCTTAACCTTGCCTTCTTCTTCCAGGGCCCTAGCCAGCTCGAGCTGATGGTCATTCACATGCTCCTTGTACGTCTTAAGCCTCGGAACTACTATTACAGGTTTCCCTGCGCTGAGAGCGAAAATAATACTCCCAGCTCCACCATGGGATACGATCATCCTCGCTTTTTCTATCAATGCCCTCATTTCATTCCTCGAATCAAAGTCAAAAAAACTCGCATACCTCGGTTCGTAGGCTGTGTGCCCCCGCTGGATTATGATTTCCTCCCCCATGCTGTCCGCTATCTCATCGGCCTTTTTCACAAGCCTATAAAAGCCTTGATTGTGGGTACCCACTGTAACGAAAATCAAACCACTTTTCCCCCGTACCTGGCTTTACTCCCATATTTCTCCAACAGCTGCCTCCACTGAACAAAGAAGAGGTCAGCGATTGGGTACAGGAGCACTCCTGAAAGCGATTTTGAAGTAATCCTTGCGAAGCTTTCGATATAGATTATCTTGGCGCCAAGAAGCTTGGCGATAATGCAGAGAGGCACGACGATGCCTGCCCCCGTTGTTATAACGACCATTGGCCTCTCCCTGAGTACCACCCGTAGGGATTGAAGGAAATTTACCAGGAGCTTGAGGGGATTCCTCTTTGGATCGATGAGGTAATAAACCCGTTCGTTGAGTTTTTCTGTGTCCTCCCTCCTGAATGTGGCTATAAAGCATGGGTAACCCTGGAAGGCCTCCTCCAGCCGCATGAGCTCTGTTAAATGCCCTCCAGCGGAGCATGCGAGGCACAGTTTTAGTTTTCTCATCTTACCTCCCTAGAACACCAGTATTAGGGTGAGGGCCGATACTATGAATTGTAGGGCGAAGAAGAGGAGCACAATCTGGGGTTCCCTCAGCTTGATTTTCATTATCACGTGGGTCAGGGACTCAGCTATCTCGGGGGGGCTTATATAGCCGTGTTTGTCTGGGCTGCCATAGCATTCCCCCCTGAACCTCGTTCTGGCCTTCATCACGAATTCAAGGAGATACAGGGAGAATAGGAAGATGGCTATTTTCTCCATGTTGCCTATGATGGCGATAACAGCGATTAGAGCGCCTACGGTGTAGGTGAGGGTGTCTCCAGGGAAAATCCTGGCAGGATACCAGTTATACCGCAGGAATGCCAAGAGCGAGGCCACCATACAGAGGGCTACAATAGCCACCCAGCCACTGCCCATCGCCCACGCAACAAAACCAAGGGTTGATAGTATTATAACACCCATCCCCGCTTCCAGACCGGCGAATCCCGCGAGCATGTTGTAGCCGTTGGCCGCTCCCATGATTGCCAGGGGAATAATGAGTAGGGGA
>CAZDSM010000145.1:0-2428 GCA_964508205.1 Candidatus Hydrothermarchaeota archaeon
AGAGCAAGGCTACGCCGACTTTCATCCCGAACCTGTGCTCAAAGATAAAAGTCCTATGCCCATGGAGCTTATTCCTATCCGCGTATCCATTGGCGAACTCATCGACAGAGCCAAGAAAGGTTAGGAAGAGCAGTGGTAGAACCATGATCTCAAAGCCCTCAACCAAGAAGGCGGCAGCCACAATGAGGGTGGAGAGCTTGAATGCCTGGTTATCGATTTTCCCGGTTAATAGGGAGCTCAGGAAAATTGCGCCTAAAATAGTGGCAGACATAGCGCTGCCGAGGGATAGGTATACCCAAAGAAAAGCTAGGAAAGGAGTTAACAATAGGGCTAATCTCTTGTCTAAATCCATGTCATCGTAGGCTCTATCGACTGCCTTTATCCCCCCTCCTAAGACCGCGAAGAAAATCAGCCAAATAAGCCCTGGGTCCATGGGGGATTATTTAGGATAAGGCCTTAAATAACCTTTTCCATTAAACCCAACTGTAAATGCTAACCTATGGGGGCAGATTCTTTCATTTTACGTTGGTTTTAATTTATTTTGATGAATATATGTGACCGCTCCGCGAGGAGGTGCCCCCATGAGGGGACACGTTATTAAGATTTTTTTAATGTTCGCTTTTCTCAGCCAGAACCAGGAGATGGTCTTTTTCGTAGGGCTCTAGTTTGAGGGTTTCAAGGATTTTGAAGCCGTATCCCCTCATCCTCTTTATCTCACCTGAGAATATCTCCTCGGGCTTCTGGGCTACATCGATACTCCGCGCCTTAATCGCTATGGCAACGTATCCTGGGGTTTTCAAATAATATCTGGCATTTTCCATGAGGATTTCTGCCTGCCTTACCTGGGCGAGGTCCTGATAAATCAGATCGCATTTCTCGAGATAAACTTGGTAGCTCTCAGGCTTACGTGCGTCGCAGAGGAGGGGATACATGTTATCCCTGTGCTCGCAGAGATAAAGCAGCTTTAGAAAAGCCCTCGGCGAGAACTCAACGCAGTAGATCCTGCCCATGGGTGCGATGTCTGAGAGGTGGCTTGCCGTTGTACCCGAAGCAGCGCCAAGATATAACATTCTGGAGTCCTCTTTTATGGGCCATTGCTTAAGACCCTTCAGAAGGGCTGCCGCGAGCTTGCTCCTTCTGGGATTCCATAACCTGTACTCCACTCCATCTTGCTCCAGTAGCTTCTCCCCATATACCGCCTTCCCTGGGGCAAGATTCTTAGTCGCAAGGCTGTCATCGATGAGATAAATCCCTGGAGACCTCCTAGTAAGGCTCATTTCCCGCTCCTGCGGATTATCCTCATTTTCTTGGGCGCCTTTGGATACTGCAGCCGGATTCTCTCCACCCGCTTATGGAAGTCCTCCTTCAGTTTTTCTCCGACGTAGTTCTCAGAGAAAGCATCGACGCGCGCGGCGATGGCCATCTTGCTCCCCAAACTCCTGGCAATCTTGCCCCGATGCCACCACGGAGAGCCCTTAATCAGGGGGTGCTGATATATGGCGCCGTGCTTGGGGGGTTGCCTTTTCTTTCTCTTACCCTTAAAAAAAGCCCTTCCAGCACCCAAAATTTGTATCCTGCTCCCAGGCATGTAGGCGAGATTTTCCAGCCCCTTTGCAAGGGCGATAAGCCTAGCCCCTAATAGGGGACCTGCCAAGGCCGTGAGGTTCGGGGCTATCTTTGTCATGACCTCGTTGATATGCTCTTCAAGTTCTCCGCGGTACTTCTGCAGCTCTACTACAGCACCTCCAAAATCCCGCAACTCTGCATCTTCGCCGATAGCTATCTTCTCAAATAGCGCTCTCTGATCAGCTGTGATCTCCTCGAATCTCGGCACAGCTAACCCATGCCATTCCCTCGCGCGCTCGATAAGCACATTTAAGGTTTCATCCAGGTCTTGAAGGCAGGCTATTGCCTGAATCACGTGTTTATCCTCTCGTTTTGACGCTGCCTCCAAGTCGCTTCTCGCCTTAGCCATGCAGACATCGTGGAGCAACTTGCAATATTTTTCCTCCGAGTAGTTCTGCTCTTTCAATAGCAGCCCAAAATTTTCCCGCAGGTATTCGCCCCCCACATTGGGATTCTGAATTTTGAATTCCTGGATATCAACGGGTTTTTCAATGATCAGCTCATAGTCCTCGAGGAGGGAGATAATCCTTTTTTCCTCCTCTATCAGACCCTCCTCCGCGTCCCTTAGTTTCCAGGCAACCTTCTCGAATTTACCCTTGAACAACTCCTTGGCGATCAAAACCCCTTTCTCGTCAAGGGCAAATACGCCCAGAGGATTCATGGTTAGGTAGGCCTTCATCCTTTAATGCTAAGGTAAGAAAAAGAATTTAAACCTTTGTCGTCAATCCCCTTTTGGTGAAGGGATGCTTAGCACAGAAATCTGCGGGATTAAAATGAAGAATCCGACCATGCTTGCTTCAGG
>CAZDSM010000146.1:0-5371 GCA_964508205.1 Candidatus Hydrothermarchaeota archaeon
GAGGTGATAAAGCCGATGCACAACACCGAGTTCTGCGCCCACTGCACGAGGATTAGAATAACTGCCGATGGGAAGTTCAAGCCGTGCTTAATGAGGAAAGACAACCTCGTTGACTTTCTGGATGAAATGCGCTCGGAAGCCAGTGATGAGCGGCTCAAGGAGCTCTTCAAAAAGGCATTAGAAAAAAGGGAGCCCTTCTTTAAACGTACACCCTGATGTCGTAGTAGTATTAATATAATAATAATTAAGAGTACCACATCGTCCAAAGAGTTTATCTCTTTTTTTTTGAGGCGTGTCCTCGATTAATAAGCTTTTCCACCCGGTAATAAAAAGATTAATATAAACACCCTACCCAGGGTTAATCGCATGCAGCTCGGTTCTTACAGGTTTGATAGGCTCGAGTTCGCGGGCTCCCTCGGGGACCTAGGCACCTTACTCCCTCTCGCCATAGGGATGATAGTTATCAATGGCCTTGATCCCACTGGAGTGCTGCTCATGATAGGTCTGTTCTACATCCTATCTGGCGCTTATTATCGCGTTACCGTGCCCGTGCAGCCCATGAAGGTGATAGGGGCTTATGTTATAGTCGCGGGGATGACCCAGACAGAGATAAGCGCTTCAGCGCTGATAATAGGGGGCTTGCTGATATTCCTCGGCGTAACAGGGTTCATCCATATAATAGGCACGTACACCCCCCAGAGCGTAGTCCGAGGAGTACAGCTCGGTGTGGGGTCGGTGCTCATACTCAGAGGCATCGAATTCATGCTTAAACCAGAGCCTTATCTGGCGGTTCAAAACCTTGGACCCATAGGCATAGGCCTAGTCCTAGGGGTTACAGGTGCAATTGTTACCATTGCCCTCCTCAACAACCGACGATTGCCCGCTGCTGTCGTCGTTATTTTCGGCGGCATCTTGGTCAGCCTGCTTCTAGGCAAGCCCATAGAAGGGACTATCAGCCTTGGGTTATACCTACCCAAGCCCTTTCCCTACGGCATCCCGACAGGGGCGGATTTTTTTCTTGCCCTTACCCTCCTTGTAATACCTCAGATACCAATGACCTTAGGTAATGCTATAATATCAAACGCAGACCTCACTAGGGAATACTTCGGCAAAAATGCGAAGATGACTTCGTATAAGGCCTTGGCAAATAGTCAGGGGCTGGCGAACATCGGCTCCTTCGTCTTCGGCGGCATACCCATGTGCCATGGCGCTGGCGGCCTCGCAGCCCATTACAGGTTCGGCGCGCGTACTGCGGGCTCTAATTTAATGATAGGTATAATCTTCCTCGGGTTGGCGGTGCTTTTCGGTCCCTCAGCCCTTTCTATACTGCATCTTCTCCCCCTTTCCATTCTTGGAGTATTATTGGTGTTTGCGGGCTGTCAGCTGTGCTTGATGATTAAGGATGTCAAGAAAAAAACGGATTTGTTTGTAGTCGTGTTAATACTGGGCACAACCCTGGCCACAAATCTTGGCGTAGCCTTCCTTGTGGGGCTGATAATAGCATACGCCTTCAAAGCCGGAAAATTAATGATCTAATTAACGTCGTGCCACAGTGATAAACATATTTTGAAATTATCTCATAAGCCCGCGAAAATCTATTTTACCCCCCTTGGCAGGGAAGTCCATGGCGCCTTCAGGTGTTGAGGGCATCTGAGGCTTAGGTACATAGACTTCTTCTTCCTGAGTGAAGCCTTTGGCCATCAACACTTCGTCTATCCTTAAAATCATGTTCGCAAGTTCGCTGGCAGTGCTTAGACATTGCTTCTTCACGAGGAGGGATTCCACTATTCCTGCCTTCTGCGTGTATTTTAATTTACCTTCCCTCACGTCCAAACCATAAGTTGGTCTGCGCTTCTCATGATGGGCTCGAAGCTGGGTGAGAGTAACAAGTGGGTCCATGCCAGCGTTAGTTGCTAGGGCTCTGGGGATTACTTCAAGGGCATCGGCATAGGCTTCTACGGCTAGCTGACGCTTCCCCTCAACTCCGCGGGCAAACTTTCTTAGCTTTATTGATATTTCGAGCTCGCATGCTCCGCCGCCGGGGATACCTCTTTGCCTATTAATGACTTTGGAAAGAGCTGATACAAGGCTCTCAAGCTTCTTGCTAATCTCAAGGGCAGCGTTTTCGCTACCGCCCCTAACGAGGATCGCCACGGCCTTGGGATTTCGGCATTTGGTAACGTACATGAGCTCCTCTCGACCTATCTTGCTCTCCTCGACAAGACCTGCGTAGCCTAAGGCGGTATCATCAATATCCCTGGCATTGCTCACTATCCTTCCTCCAGTTGCCTTAGCGAGCATTTTCAAGACGTCCTTAGCCACGTCGCGGACTCCAAGGATGCCCCCTTGAGCCAGGAAAAACATGGCTAGATCTTCGATGTTTTTCTGACAGAGGACCACCTTCGCCCCTGAGGCCGCAATCATGTTAACAGCAGTTCTCAGGACTCTGCTCTTGTATTCCATGAAAGTCCACATCTTAGCCGGGTCATGGAGCTCGATCTTGGCTTTATCCACGTCTTTTACGATGAACTCTGTATCTATAAGGAGGATCCTGGCCTTCTCAACGCGCTTGGGCATCGCCGGGTGAACGCGCTTTCCTAAATCGATAACCATACCCTCAATAAGCTTGGTGTCTTTAATGCTACCTCCAGGACGGGGAAGTATCTTAACGTTCTCCTGGTTTCCCGCTATCTTCACCGCCCTGACTGCGATCCTGCTTAGGTGCTCCGCCTCATCATCGCCGACCTTTCCCATAAGAATCGTAGAGGCGATGTTTAAGAGGTTTTCATCGTCCAGGGGGAAGGCTGCGTCGTCCAAATACTTCAGCGCCTCCTCTTGTGCAAGCCTGTATCCATCGACTATCACCACCGGGTGCAAGCCCTGGGTGAGGAGTTCCTCGGCTTTCTTCAGCAGTTCGCCCACCAGCACCACGACTGTGCTGGTGCCGTCTCCCACCTCCGTATTCTGGGCCATGGCAGCTTCCACAAGCATCTTAGCTGCCGGATGCTTAACGTCGATTAAAGAGAGGATTGTGGCACCCTTGTCGGTTATTGCTACCTCCTTAGTCCCTGTGATAAGCATCTTATCCATGCCCTTAGGTCCGAGGGTTGTTTTCACAGTCTCAGCCACGACTCTGATAGCAAGGATATTGCTCCTCAAAGCATCCATCCTGGGAATACTTTCATATTCGCTGACAGTCATTTGTGGAGGGCTCATACAATCACCGCTAGGTGGTCAACTTCCTGTAAATCTCCGGGAGCTTCTTGGGCAGTTTCTCAATGTCGTCTATAATTATATAACTTACCTCGCCGTACATGTGCTGGAGGTAATCCCTTGCTTCCACATCGATGGTGATGCAGAAGGAGCGGATGTGCTTCTGCTTAGCCTCTATCAGGGCTTTTCTTGTATCCTCGATGCCGTGCTCGCCCTTGTACTCGTCAAAATCCTCGGGTTTACCGTCGCTCAGGATTATCATAATCTTAGTCCTAGCTGGCACGTCTTCCATTATCTTGGTGAGGTGTCTGATCGGCGCGCCCATTCGGGTGTAGTCGAAGGCGTCCATGCCCGCGATGCGTTTCTTCACGTCCTTGTCATAACGGTCCTCGAAGGTCTTGATTTTGTAGAAGTCACACTGCCTCCGCGTTTTTCCAGAGAAGCCGTAAATCGCATATCTATCATCAAGCTGCGTCAGAGCCTCGCACATGAGCACTAGAGAATCCTTCTCGGTCTCGATTACCCAGCCCGTGGTGGAGCCACTCATATCCACGAGGAAAGCCACGGCTATGTCTCGCTCGCGCTTATCAGTTTTAATATACAAATCCTCCGAGGGCTGAAGCCCTGCCCGAATATCTGCCCTCGCCTCTATAACCGCGTCTAAATCTATCTCCTCTCCCTCCTTCTGCCTCTTCAGCTTTTTATATTCCGGGCGGAGCATCTCGAACTGCCTTCGAATCATCGATATCAGCCATGAGTACTTCTCCAGGGTCTTCTCCACGAATTTATCGGACTTGCGGTCCACGAGCTTCTCCCGCAATGCACACCACGACGCCCTGTAGCTCCCTGCCTCATAGTCCCACTCGTCGTAGAGGGTAGCACCAATCATATCCTCTTCGGTCATTTCCACCTGGAAAGTCGTTGGCGGAGCAGCTATCTGCGCCCGTATCAGCTTGCCCGTCGATTCGAGGACCTTAACGAACATGCTGGAGTCGAGTTCGCCAAGCTCTCCCAGGCGCTTTTCAAGTTCTACTATGATGTTGTCTATCAGTTCTTCTGGCAGCTTTACTCCGAGTTTCATGATGAAGTCCTCTGGATCAGTGGATTCGAAAAAGGAGAGCTCCCCTTTTATCTCCTTCAGCTTCTCCTCTAGCAGCTCAGGCCTCGGGGGGACCCCTGTTAACTCGTAGATATTGCGCAGAGCATTGATAAGCTCCTCCTCAGTCTGCTTTAGGGCTATAGTCACCCTCTCGGGTTTAAAGGTCCCCACGTACATTATCCCCTGAATCCCGCGATAGCTCCCGGGCAAATCATTGATGATGGCGTAGATTTTAGCTGTCACCCTGGCGGAGTCTTCGGAGGAGGGTTGATCGGCGAGCATTTCCTTTATAATGAAGAGGCACTTCTTCGTCGCTGCTAAAACATCCTCAGGCAGTTTCCCCAGGCCGTCACTGTTCAATAACGCTCTCTGCAGAGCATCCAGGGCAAGCTCCTTTTTGGATAATTCCTGGGGAGGGGCCATCTTGGCTAGGACATCTTTTTTAACAACCTCGATGTCGCGGGATAAGCCCTTAAATTCTATGGTTAGATACTGCTCTATCCTGGCGTTCTCCACCAGCTCGTAGATCTTCAGGGCTAGCCCTCTATCAGGGAAGAGGGTGAAAAACTTCTCAAAGGGGCTTACGTCCTCTGTAGGAATTTTACCGTACTTTCTCTGGAGGTCTTCTAGGGTTTCAGGTATCCTCTCGAGGACGAGGTCAAGGCTCCGATAGCGCATTTGCGCGTATTTGTTGACCGTGATGACCTTGTAAACCTTGAAATTATCGTCCTTCGACTGGAACTCGTTTATCATCGCGGGCAAAAAAATGGTCCGGGTATCTGTATAAGTCTCCTCGCTCCCAGTAATTTTCAGCTGTCTGCCGCTTAGGGCGTTGATGTAGATAGTCAGAATGTTTACAACATCCTCGAGCTGCAGGCCAACTGTACGAATCTCATTTATAAGCTCCCTGGTAATACCCTTGAAGAAATTCCTCGCAGGCACTACGCCGTAGCCCTCGTAGAGCTCTATTCCGCGCTTAACCCACTTCTCCATATCCCCGAAGCTAAAGTGGGTGATAGCATCCGGAGCTGTTTTGAAGTAATAGAAGGCCATTTCGGG
>CAZDSM010000147.1:0-6410 GCA_964508205.1 Candidatus Hydrothermarchaeota archaeon
TCTTCTGGATTCTGAATCAAAATTCAAGGATTATTTGGGAGTTGGGCTTAATCTCGGGCAGGACCGCGTAGGCAACACCCTTGTCACGTTTAATCAAAACAGCCCCTTTCAGGGTCTTCTTTGATTTATATTTGATGGTAGTCCCGGCCACAGGGGTAGAGCCCTTATTTGTTACCATTACCCTGTTCCCCTCTAGGGCGAGCTGAAGGTTTTCCCTCTTGAGCCACCAGTCAGCTATTTCCCCGGAGGATGCTAACCAAACATTCCGGGCCGAGACGTAATCTAGGAAGTAGGTGAAGTTGTTCATATTTTTGTAGACCTTGTCGGTATGGGCGTAGAAGGTGAAGAGACCCTCCTTTTCCTGGCTCTCCTGAAAGACGACATAGGTGGGCAACATGGAGTAGCTCATGGATAGACTGTCCCAGTACAGGTCGTAGTTAAGGGACAGGGGAATCTCCAGGAGTTCGCCGGTCCTGTAAGGGTGAAAGGCGAAATACTGGGAAGCGTCGTAGGAGTAGCCCAGTTCCTCAAGAATCCTATACGTAGCTTCATTGGACTTGAGGAAGGGGGCTCTAAAACCCCTGGGTGAATAGCCCCTCTCCCGCAACCATGCATCAGCTTTGGAGATTTCGCGCCTCTGAAACTCCGGGGTGAGGGGCGTACCTTTCCAATTACGCTGCATCCAAGCGAGATTAGCTATTTCGAATCCCCTCAGCTCCTCCAATGTCGTAGGATTGTCCTGAAAATAGCCGGCGATGACGAAGAAGGTGGCGTTGAGATCTCGTTCTTTAAGCGCCCCCGATATCGCGGCTAACTGCTCCTCAGCGGGGACCTCGGTTTCGAAGGTAATCGTTACCGCTGATTTATGGCCGTATGGCCAATTCCCTAAGGTAACCTCTTCCTCGGTAGTCGAGGAAATGCATGCGGAGATGAAGATGGTTAAAGCCGCAAAAATTAGTAGTCTGTTCCCCTTCATATCACTCGCCAGTTTCTTTTTGCATCCCTACAATAAGAAACTTTTGAATTATAATCGTTCAGAAAAAAACAACTGTGTAAACGAAGGTCATATTGTCCACGAGAAGCATAAATCATGCAAGAAGGAAAAGGTATGAAATTCAAAGCCACGGACCTGGTGAAACTCCTAGTTTCGAATAAACAAGAGGAAATACAGGCGAAATACCGTCTGAGTATGGCCCATGTAGCGGCCCTTAAAAAGGCCCTCGAGAAGGGTAAATGGAAGGTCTGTTAATCAAATGGGGGGAGGGGAAACCCATGAGACGAGTAAAAATAGCAGTGTCTCATGAGTTCGTCAATTAGGATATTCCAATCATCATAAAATATTATTGGAATATCTGGTTTTGTAATAAAATTGACGAGAATTATGAAAGACCGGAGTATTTATGTGACAGACTACTCTGCTGGTGCATTATATCGGCTAAGGCAGGCTAATCAGAGACGTATTATTAGAATTTTATAGCACTGACCGTGCGCTTAAGGAGGAGCTGGGCATCTTCCTGCGTTGGCCAACTCCCTAGGCCGCAGTCAGGACCGGCGAAGGCGACGCGGTCTGAGAAAACCTCTTTTATTTTCTCGTATCTCTTCCTTATCACCTCGATTCCTTCAACCAGCTGCACATGTCTCGCCTCTACGCCGCGCTCAACGTGCTCCGCGATTATCGAGTCGACATCGGTCCTGCTTACACCTGCACGAATAAATTTATCATGCTCCTCCAGGGTTTTCCTTGAGATTAGCTGAAGGTTTTGGGGGGTAGCTGCGAATTCTCCTGTTATCACCTCTATCCCATCAGCCTTTAGAGGGATGTTCGCAGCTTTAAGAGTGTGGAGATGTACCTGAACCCTAGCTTTAACTCCTCTAACGCTGGTTTCAAGGGCTTTAATAAGACCTTCCTCGTCGATGTTCAGGAGATCCACGAAGCCGAGGCTGGGCTCATCTATCGCTACCACAGCGGTTTCAATGTATTTAGTGCTAAGCATTGAATTGCGGAGAAAGCGGTTAACGCTCCTCGCTAGGTTCTGGAGTACCTCCTCGTAGATGTGAAAGTCGAACTCTGTTCTAAGGTGAAGCTCCACCGGACCTGTGACGCAGACCTTCAGCGTTAATTTTTCAGGGCACTTTTCGACTTCTTCTTCAGCCACACCGAGCTCCGGTATCACGGCGTATTTCTTCTGAATTAGGAAGGGCTCCTCCGGGTATTCTAAAATCGGCTCTAAGAACTGTCTGTGCATGTCGTAATGCTGGGGATAGTTAACCACGTCGAGGCCAGAGCTTAACTTAAAACGCATAGAAGTTGCGACTGTCTTGTAAAATTCAAAAAGCTCCTCATTTGCTAAAGACTTGCCCTCTGCATAGGCCTTTAAAGCCATGGGATAAAGTTCTGCCAAGGCCTTCCTTGAAGTACCCTGGGGCAGGGGAAAGCTGCCTATGTCATCTACTAGAACATCCATGCTGTTTCCTCATGATGAAGGAGCTTATACTTTTTGGTAGCAACAAATTATTATCCCTATACCCGTGGATTTTCTTTCGTATGATAACATTGCTGGTGATTCCTGCGGCATCATAAAAAATGCAACTTTATATCACTTCGGAGTGCTTACTTCGGCTATGCACATGGCGTGGGTAAGACAAATTTGTGGCAGGATTAAAAGTGAATATCGTTACTCAAATAAACTCGTCACGGAAAACCGTTTAGGATTCTTATTTGAGTTATACGATAGAATTATTAATCCATCATAGTTTGTGCTCCTAAACTCCTGATGATACTCTTAAAGTCAAAGGATTTCTCTACTTTAGGAGCAAAGCTGGGCGCTGTAGAGGGGTGATTCCCTTAATTGACAATAAAGCTATTTATTTGAACCTGATAAGAAGTAATTACGGGTGAGGATGTGTCGCTGATCAGGGCTCATGTTTACATCTCAGGTAAGGTGCAGGGGGTCTTCTTTAGGGCATGCACTAGGGACAAAGCTCGCGAGCTGGGATTGAAGGGCTGGGTTAAAAACCTGATAGACGGTCGGGTTGAGGCAATATTCGAAGGTGAAGATAAAGCCGTCGAGGACATGCTTGACTGGTGCCGTAAAGGGTCGCCCCACTCTATGGTTATTGGGATCGAGGTTCATGAGGAACCCTACACTGGCGAGTTCAGATTCTTCGAAGTGAGGTACCGATAAGCCCGGATTCCAACTTTGACGACGTCAGGCAAATAAATAAATATGTCAACTCTTTAGTTGGTTTGTGAGGCGTAATCATGAGGATAAGTTTGGACCTGCAACTCAAGGATGTCCCGGGGCAGCTGGTGAAGGCCCTTGTGCCCATCTCCAGCTTCGGTGGTAACATCGTCAGCGTAGTCCACATGCGGGAGAAGAGCCCCAAAGGGGAAAGGGTGCCCGTGCACGTCATCCTCGAGATGGATAACCTCGGCAGACTGGAGAAGATGCTGAAGGCCCTCGAGGACAGGGATATCTGGGTCTCAAAGGTAGGGGAGGTCAGGAAGAAGGAGGAAATAACGGTCATACTAATTGGGCACATAGTCGATACTGACGTACGGGATACCATAGACAAGATAAACGCCATCCGCGGAGCAATGGTGGCTGACCTTGCCCTCGCGATGCCCCATCCAGAAAAGGAGACCTCGGCGCGCATGGACATAGATGTGATTGACTCCAAGCTGGGTAAAAAAGTACTTGAGCGCCTGGATGAAATCGCCGAAGAAAAGAACCTGATTGTAGTAAAATCCTTGGAGGTTTAATCAGATGAGGGTTCAGATAATCGGCTTCGGAAACATCGGCCAGGGCTTCGCAGAGATCCTAATCAGGAAGAATGAGCTCCTGAGGAAGCGTTATGCTCTGGAGCTAAAAGTAGTCTCCATCACCGACATCACTGGCACCGCTGTGGATGAGAAGGGCCTTGACCTATCGAAAGCCCTCGAGGTGATGAAGAAGGGGAAGGGGCTCCTCGGGTATCCAGGGGCAAAGAAGATGAACGGCTTAGAGGCCATCGAGACCGTAGATGCTGACGTGGTTGTGGAGGCAACCCCTACGAAAATTATAGATGGAGAGCCGGGGCTGGGCCACATGCTCCTAGCGATGGAAAAGGGGAGACACGTGGTCACCTCAAATAAGGGTCCTTTGGCCTTGAAGTTCAGTGAGCTCAAGGATGCTGCGAGGAAGAACCAGGTGAAATTTAAATTCGAGGCATCCGTAGGTGGGGCCATGCCAATAATCAACTTCGCAAAGGAGACCCTCAGCGGAGATAAAATCTACGCTATCGAAGGGATACTGAACGGTACCACAAATTACATTCTAACCCGGATGAGTAAGGAGGAGAGGCCTTTTGAAACCGTGCTGCGGGAGGCCCAGGAAATAGGGATAGCAGAGGCTGACCCCAGCTATGACATAGACGGCATCGACACGGCTTGCAAACTCGTAATCCTGGCCAACACCATCATGGGGATTAAAGCCACGTATAAGGACGTGAGCACCCAGGGCATAAGAAAGATTACCCCGGAGGCTGTGAAGCTAGCGAAGGAAGACGGCTATGCCATAAAGCTCATAGGCGAGGTAAAGAATAGCCATTTAGAGGTCTCCCCTCGATTGGTGCCCGTGAATCATTCCCTCAACGTCGAAGGCGTCCTCAACGTGGCCCTCTTCAAAGCCGATATAGCCGGCGACATCACTATTATAGGCAAGGGTGCTGGAGCCATAGAGACGAACAGCGCTGTCCTGAGCGACCTGATAAGCATCTGGAGAAACGGGATGCGATGAGGTACATAGTCATCATCGGCGATGGCATGGCCGATTATCCCCTGGAGGAGCTCGACGGCAGAACCCCGCTACAGGCTGCGGATACACCCAACATGAATCGCATCGCTGCCCAGGGGAGGTGCGGTCTCCTTAGAACCATTCCGGAGGGCATGAAGGCTGGGTCGGATATAGCTAATCTATCCATCCTGGGCTATGACCCGAGGAAATGCTACACTGGACGCGGTCCTCTTGAGGCAGCGAGCATCGGCGTGGAGCTGGGGGACAACGACCTAGCCTTCAGGTGCAACTTAATCACAGAAGAAGATGGGCGTATAAAGGATTACTGTGCCGACCACATAAGCAGCGAGGAAGCGAGGGCTTTAATAGAGGAAGTCGGTCACGCGTTCTCTGATGTCGGCGAGTTCTATCCCGGGGTTAGCTATCGTCATCTCTTTGTCTTGAGGAACAGCCATCAGGAGCTCGAAACTAGGCCTCCCCATGACGTGCTGAAGGGGAGGATAAAGGAACACCTAGTAAAACCATGGGATAGCCCCATAGCGGCCAAGCTTAATAAGGTAATCCTCGAGTCCAAGACCGTGCTCTCTAAGCACGAGGTAAATTTGAGAAGGATGCAGGAGGGTAAAAACCCCGGGAATATGCTCTGGTTCTGGGGACAGGGAAGAAGGCCGAGGATGGAGCCATTGCAGGAAAAATACGGAATAAAAGGGGCCGTGGTATCGGCTGTTGATTTAATAAAAGGCATCGGTTATTACGCTGGAATGGAAATCCTCGAAGTAGAGGGAGCCACAGGATACTACGACACCAACTACGAGGGCAAGGCCAAGGCTGCTGTGAGGGCTCTTGGGGATAAGGACTATGTTTATGTTCATGTTGAATCCATCGACGAGGCATCCCACGCCGGCGACCTTGAGATGAAGCTCAAAACCATCGAGGACTTCGATAAGCGCCTTGTTGAAAGAATCGTGGATGCTAAGGAGGAGGACTTGGTTATTGCCCTGCTGACTGACCATGCAACGCCCATAAGTGCTAGGACCCATACCGCTGATGCAGTGCCCTTTGCAATTTTAGGACAAAAAAGGGACGACGTTAAGTCCTTCAACGAAGTTGCAGCTAATAAGGGCTCTTTCGGGCCTCTCGCTGGGGAAGAGTTTATGCGAGTCCTGCTGGCTACCTAGCCCGCTTTACTAGATACTTGAAGATATCAGAACTGGAAATTATCCCCACTATCTCCCTCTCTGAAGCACATGCAGGCGTCTAATCCTGTATCTCTGCATGAGCTGGGCAGCGGGTTGAAAATACGTAATACGCCTCTTTTATTTCATCTTCGCCAGCGTGGACGCTGTTCCCAGCGAAGAAGGGCATCGCTACATTATCAGGGTGCTGAGTGGACATGCACCGTGGTATCCTCACCAAGGTAATAGCCTCCCTTTTACTATGTAGCAATGGTAATAAATAGAATTAGGTCGATGGATGGATTAGTCTAAGTGTCATCCCTGAGATCGTCCGGCAGCATGTGGGGGATGTCGTCGATGATTGGATACCAGCGCTTGCAGTCGACACAGACCAATACCTCCCCCTTGATGTTCTTCAAGGCTTCGCCACACTTTTGACAGGTGTCGCCTTTTTTCCGCT
>CAZDSM010000148.1:0-3056 GCA_964508205.1 Candidatus Hydrothermarchaeota archaeon
AGGTCCTTCATATCCCCGAATTTCACATGGATGAACTCCTTGCACAGGGGCCCGAAATTGCGCTTGTATTTATCTTGCCCCGTAGCGCTGAGGGTCGCGATGGTCCGGCCGTGGAAAGAGTTCTTCGCGACGATTATTTTACTCTTACCTGTGTACTTCCTCACGAGCTTTATCGCGGCCTCGTTGGCCTCGGCGCCGCTGTTGCAGAAGAAGGATTTATAGCCCCCTGTTACGCGGTACAGTAGCTCTGCCAGCTCTACTTGCGGGATAATGTGGTAGACGTTCGAGGAATGCATTATCTCCGCGGCTTGCTCCGTCACCGCCTCCACCACCTTGGGATGGGAGTGACCTACGTTAAGCACTGCCAGTCCTGAGAAGCAGTCTATGTACTCCTTGCCCTTGGAGTCCCACACCCTCGCGCCCATGCCCCTCACTAGAGCGATGGGCTGCCTACCATAAGTGCGCGCCAGGCATTTCTTCTCCAGCTCCGAAATGTCCATGATAATGAAAAGAAGATGGCTTCCTATATATAAGTAAAGAGGCTTAACTAAAACATGGAACCAGAATGGTGGGACATTTTGAGTTCATATGGATGCTCCTGATATCAGCCGCTGTAGGCGGATTGATAGGTATAGAGAGGGAGCTGAAGGTGAAGTTGGTAGCTGGTATAAGGACTTTTGCCCTTACGTCTATGCTCGGGGCCTCCGCGGCTTGCGTTGTATCCGCGGTAGGGAGCACCTTGAACAAGATAACCATAAGGTGGATAAACGGGACAAGTGCCTTATCCAGGTATCTCGCGGTGCCTACGGGCCTTGTTGCATTCCTGAGTCTAATTGATCTGCTGTTCAAAACGTGGTAGGTGATAGGATGTTTATAGCGCTAGAGGGCATTGACGGCTGCGGTAAAACGACCCTTGCAGGAGCGTTAGCTAAGAAGGGCTTTCACGTGACCAGGGAGCCCTATCTATCCTTGACTAAGAAGGTCGTGGCAGGGACGAAGAACAACGAAGCTCGGGAGCTCGCCTTCTATGTCGACCGCCTTTACCACCTCGAGAAAGTGATAATTCCAAAGCTAAAGACTGGAGTGATTACTGACAGATACAAGTATTCCCAGATAGCCTATGCCTATGCAAGGTACTCAGGGGGGGAGATGTACGAAAAGGTCGAAAGCCTTAACCACAATCTCCTTGAACCCGACTTGGTGCTATTTCTTGATATCGAACCTGAGGAAGCTCTGCGGAGGAAACCCAGCATGGTTGTGGACGCCAAGCCATATAGGAAAACATATCCCAACCCGCGCGCTTTTTTCAGCGTGATAAGGAAGAAGTACCTGGACCTTGAGGGGGATAATTGGAAAAGGATAGATGCAGAGAAGAACAGGGAGAAAATCCTGGAAGAGGCGTTAAAATCGATTTACATATTAGGTTTAACTGATTAACCTAATGATGGTCAAGGAGCGAAAATTCGAGATAACCGAGGAGTATTAATGTATGGAATGCGGGAGGAAGTACGTATACGACCTTTTCTAGTACCGACAGTACAGCATTAATATGAAGGAGTCACCAATCAACACCATGAACTTCCTCTCCCTATGCTCCAATCACAAGTTCGCTAATTACAGCCGCGAGTTAGCCCGAGCTTACCCCTCTAGGCGCATCGATGACCGCGATCTTGAGAAGATGGTATTAAACTTAGAGGAACTATTAGAATAGAAAGACGTGTGGGGGGGGGAAGGGATTTGAACCCGCGCTGACTAGTGAGTCAACCCCTGAAGAAAGCGTGAGGAAATATCTCAGTTATGTTTAGGAGTACTTCCCCTTGATAGATTATATTGTACATTCTCTTCAGGAGTAGAGCTCCAAGGGGAATCTCGAAGATCCCTGAGAGCTCCTCATCGGCTTTAATAATCTTGAATCCCTTTATTTCCCTCCTCGCCTCGATTCTGAGCTTGGCCATTATCCTTCCTATGGGTTTGTCCTTTTTCATAATGTCCTCCCTGAACTCCTGAGGAAGCCTCTCGACAGGGGCGTAGGAGACGGCCCGGATTAACACCTTCTTACTATCCCTCAGATTTACTACCCGATAGTTGACCGTTGAGCCAAGGTCAATATCAAGAATATCCGAGGTTTCCATATCGGCATTGATCAGCTCTTGGGTAATGGTTTCAACGATAATCGATCCCCCTCGTATGGCCTCCAAAATCCTAGTAATGGAGCCATCGGTGGCCAGGAGTATTTTTTGTACCGACGAAAGAATGAGTTTTTCCTCGATTTTGCTGAGGGACATCATCAAAGCGCTACTCCGATAAGCTCCTCCAAGTCATGATACCCCTCCGCCTCCATGAAGGCTTTCATTTCCTTGGTGACCTTCTTGAATATGGAAATACCACGGAAGTAAACCCCTGAGCCTATCTGCACCGCTCTTGCGCCGGCCATTAAAAATTCTACAGCATCCTCCCCAGTGGATATACCTCCGCAGCCGATGACAGGGGTGCTGACCTCCCTAGCTATTTCATACACGCACCTCACGGCTACGGGCTTAATGCAGGGGCCGCTTAATCCGCCTATTTCGTTCCCTAGCAAAGGCTTAGCAACGCGGATGTCGATCTTCATGGCTTTGAGGGTGTTGATAGCGATTATCCCATCAACCTTCGCTTCCTCACAGGCTTTAGCTATCTCCACGATGTCCTTCACATTGGGCGTGAGTTTCGCTATGACTGGTATGCGTAACTTCTTTTTAACCCCCCTCGCGACCTCGTAGCTCAACTCATGGTCGTGGCCGAACGTAACCCCGGCTTTTTCGACGTTAGGGCAGGAGAAATTCAGCTCGACGGCGTCAACGCCGTAGCTTTCAAGGCCCATGGCAACCTTTACGAATTCATCGACATTAAAACCGTAGACGCTCCCGATGACTGGTGTGCCTCCTTGTCTGGCTATGTCAATGTCCTCTTCAAAGGCCTCGAATCCTGGATTTGCGAGGCCGATGGCGTTAAGAAGGCCGTTCTCAAGTTCGATCAAGGAAGGATTTTTATGCCCCTCTCTCGCTTCAACGCCGAGA
>CAZDSM010000149.1:0-2644 GCA_964508205.1 Candidatus Hydrothermarchaeota archaeon
GTCCGCCTAGGGACAGTTAAAATCCAGGAACTGCGCCCCACCCAGAACAGGATACAGCCGGACGAATTCCAGGGACGGGAATACGAGTTGAAATGCGGCCTTGCGGAGCCCATAGTGGTGATAAAAACAGGTGATAGACAAATCCTTGTCGATGGTCATCACCGCGCCCTCGCAGCCCTTAAGCTGGGAATAGATGAGTTTCATGCATATATCATCATCCTCAGCAGGGACATAGAGCTCGGCCTTGAGAAGACCGCCCACGCCATGGGCCTCGAGTCGATAAGCGATATCAAAGTGGGTGAGGACGCGGAGCACGGGATAGCCGAGATAATCACGGGGCGTTAAACTTAACTCTCCAAACCGTTTCTCCCCCGCGGTCCTCCAAGGCGATTCCTATCTTCACCAACTTGTTCCTGATATCGTCTGCGGCCTTGTAATCTCCCAGTTTTCTAAGACCAATCCTCAAGTCTATTATGTCCTCGATTAACTCCTCAGCTACCTTCTCCTTCACAGCTTGCATCTCGAGACTCACAGCCAAAACCATCAGTTTGTCCCTTAGGTTTGATGGAAGTCTCTTCATCAGTGGGATCCCTAATATCTCTCCAACACCATCCAGGAACGCTATTGAACTGAGGATACTTCTCCTGTTCTCCATAGGTAAATCTAGTTTATATAAGACTCTGATGAAATTGAAAATTGCAGCTAAAGCCTTCGGGGTATTCAAGTCATCCTCAAGGGCCGTGAAAAACTCCATTTCTACCTTTTCCATGAGCCCTCTTAACATGTTCGAGCCCCCATGCTCCTTACCTGCGTTATCCCTGAGGTGGTCAACAGCATTTATAAGCCTCTCCAAACTTCTTGACGCCTTATCAAGCCCCTCATAGCTGAAGTCGATGGGGCTCCTATAATGGGCGCCCAATACGAAGAACCTGAACACCTCTGGCGGGTATTTCCCCAGTAGCTCGCGGATGGTGATGAAATTGCCGAGGGACTTGCTCATCTTCTCCCCTTTGACATTCAAAAAACCTGTGTGGACCCAGTACTTCACGAACTCCCCGCTTGTTGCCCCCTCCACCTGCAGGATTTCGTTCTCATGGTGGGGAAAAATTAGATCCATCGCCCCCCCGTGGATATCGAAGGCCTCGCCGAGGTACTTCGTCGACATGGCGCTGCACTCGATATGCCATCCTGGCCTTCCATTTCCCCAGGGACTTGGCCATGATATCTCCCGCTCCTTGGCCCTCTTCCACATGGCGAAATCCATGGGGTGCTTCTTCTGCTCGTTCACATCAACCCTTGCACCAGGAATCATGTCCTCAAGAGCCTGCCGTGACAGCTTCCCGTAGTCATCAGCTTTTTCAACGCTGTAATATACATCTCCATGGATTTCGTAGGCGTACCCATTCTTCAAAAGCCTCTTTATCAGGTCGATAATCGTAGCTATGTGGTCGGTCACTCGAGGGTAAATATCCGGGCTCTTAACGCCAAGGACGACCATATCTTCATGGAAAACCTTCTCGAACTTATCTGCTAGTTCAATGGCGTTTTTTCCAGCTTCCCTTGCCCGCTGAATAATTTTATCATCGACGTTGGTGATGTTGACCACGTATTTTACTTTGTAACCCTTGTATCGAAGATAGCGCACTAGCACGTCGAAGACGACATACGTCCTCGCGTGACCGATGTGGGGGTAATCGTACACAGTTGGACCGCAGACATAGATGCCCACCATCCCTTCTTTGAGGGGGATGAACTCCTCCTTCTTCCTCGTAAGCGTGTTGTACAATTGCATATTCTTACCTATTCCAAATCTTTATATCAACTGATAACTTAATATTTTTAGGGCGCCTATTATGCTTTATAAATCTGAAAATGATTTTGTCAAAGAGTTAAAATATGGTGGGAGTATTAAATCTCTATTCGCTGTTTCTGATAAAGTCATTAAAAGAGGCAAAAGCGGATTTAGATATATAGACGTCATCCTCTCAGATAAGACTGGGACTATAGTTGGCAGGTTTTTATCCGGGGATAAAACAGATGAAATTTACGCGTCTATCAGAACCGGCGTAGTATGTAGAATAATTGGCACTGTGGATGAGTTCCCTAAAGGTTCTGGATCATTTAGCATCAAACTCGATAAAATTGAGGTGTGCTCGGAAGGGGAGTATGATATTGACGATTTCAAACGAGTCTCTGAAAAAGATAGAGATGCATTGATCGCCAAAATTGAAAGCGCGATAGATCAAATTCAAAACGAGGACCTGAAAAGTATTTTACAGGCTTTCTTCTCTGACGCCCGATTCAAAGGAGAATTTTATGATGCTCCCTCGGCAAAGAAAATGCATCATAATTATACAGGCGGACTTCTAGAACACACCGTTGAGGTTTTAAAGATATGCGAGACAGCATGTGAAATATTCTCGGAATTGAACAGAGACCTCCTATATACAGGGGCAATACTGCACGATGTAGGTAAATTGAGAACCTACGATTATGGGCCCCTGAGCATTGAAATCTCTAAAGAAGGAGATTTGCTTGAGCATTTAGTCATATCTTATGAAATGATCCGAGAAAAGATGAGAACCCTGGACATACCTGAGGAGCTATCTACTAAACTCTTGCATGTCGTCCTAAGCCATCATGG
>CAZDSM010000150.1:0-2346 GCA_964508205.1 Candidatus Hydrothermarchaeota archaeon
TATCCCCTCCTTCCCGATAACCCGGCCGTCGAGGGTCAGGTACCAGGGGCTACCGAGGGAATTCTCGCAGGCGTCTACGATGTGCATTACTCCTGAGGTCTTATCCGCGAATGCATCGCTTAACTCAGCGGTCATCGTAACCCCAATAGCATCTGCCCTGATGCTTTTTCTCCGTAGGAATTCCGACAGTTCATCCTTTCTCTTCCATATTGGGAAATAGAAAATATCGCTCTTAACGCCCTCCCTTCGAGAATCGTAGAGAAGCCTCTTAACGTTCGCCCCGCCTATGTCGAAGGTCAATATCCTCATCCGTATCCCTTATGAGGATGGAATAGCCCCTGTGGGATATATAGCTGTTGGGATGGGTGCCTGGAAGCTTCATCATCCAGGTTCTCCTGGGCGTGAAATCAGGAATGGCTTCCTGGTAGTAGTTTTTAAATATGGCCTCGGAGACGTTGATGTCGAGGGCGATTATAGGCGTCGTCGGTCGGGGGTTTATCTCTATTATTTTCAACTCCTCCCCCAGGATGAAGTCCACCCCCACGTAGCCGAAGAGGCCTTTTATCCTTGAAACAGCCTCATAGATGAGATCAGGCTCGATGCCTTCAACAGGAAGCTTTGAACCTTGGTAGCGGAAGTTCTCGCTCTCTTGGGTATTGATGCTCAGGAGCTTTGCCTCGTCTCCGACCAGAAGGCTAGCGCTCATCTCCTTGCCCTGAACATATTCCTGCACTAGGTAATTCCTGGGAACTTTAGAGAGATGCGTAGCATCCTTAACGAGGAAAACACCCTCACCGGAAACCCCATCCCTCGGTTTGGCAACTAGGGGAAAAGAAAGCATAGTGCTTCCGTTGAAGATCTCGGTTCTAGGGGAGAGGTCTTTTATTTTTCTATAAGTCTCATATTTATCCGTCGCAGCAAGAACAGCCTTTGGGGAGGAACCCAGGTTCGCGCATCCGCTGCCCTCCAGGACCCTGGTCAACCTATGCAACTCAAGGTCAGTCTCAGGGGCGATGAGAAGGCTGTACTCTGAATTCTTAAGATGTGTCTTAAAGGCCTCTTGGTCGAAGATGCCCCGGGGATAACGGCTAAAAAAAGCCAGGGAAGGGTCAATAAACGTCGAAACCGCATGGTGCGATTCAAAGCCCTCCAGCAGGGCCTTGAACATCCCTAAACCCTCGATGGCCATGGACGGTGAAACCATGGATATAGAGCCGCAGGTAGCGTACTCGTACAGGAAGACCTTCCCCATTTAGTAACCTACTCCAAAGTAGCCCAGGCCATGTCCCTTCACGCGCTCAGGGTCGAGGATTCTTCGAGCGTCCACGATCACGCTAGGGGTTTTTAATTGTTTAGCAAGTTCCTTTAAATCAAGGCTCTTGTATAGGCTGTGGTCTGTTACTACGACCACACAGTCGGACTTGCTGACGACCTTCTCAAGGTCGTTGGAGAACCGTCCACCGAAGTCCTGTTTAACATATGGGTCGTGGGAGTACACGAAGCTCCGTGATTCTAGGAGGTCCTCGACGATGACCTTCGCTGGAGTGCCGCGAACGTCGTCTGTATCCCCTTTGTAGGCTATCCCGAGGATGGCAATCTTCGAGTCCTCGATACCCTTATTAACACTCTCTAAGGCCTGCTTAATCATCCTCACCACATGCCTTGGCATGGCTTCGTTAACCCTTCTCGCGGCCTCGATTACTTCTAATTTGATTCCTAACTCCTTGGCTTTGTTCAGGATAAACTTGGGGTCCTTGGGTATGCAGTGCCCACCTACGCCTGCACCAGGAAGGTGAAGGTGTACCCGGGGATGCTTGTTTGCCAGGGTTATCGCCTTTAACGCGTCCACATCAAGGCCCTCGCAGAACATCGCTATCTCATTGGCGAGGGCGATGTTGGTATCGCGGTAGGTGTTCTCAATGAGCTTCACCACTTCCACTGTCCCTATGTCTGCCAGGATCAACTCCCCCTTGGTAATTCGTTTATAAAACTCCCTCGCCATCTCCGCGCTCTCCTGATTTATTCCGCCGATCAGCCGGGCGTTGGACTGGATTTCGTCCAGGGTCTTAGTCGGCATGGCGCGTTCAGGGGAGTACGCCAAATAGAAATCCTCTCCGGCCCGCAGGCCACGCTTCTCAAGGGTGGGTGTAATCACCTCCCTCGTAGCTCCTGGTGGCAGGGTGCTCTCAATTATGATGAGCTGTCCCCTTTTAAGCTCCTTTGAAACCTCTGTGCAGGCATTCTTCAAGAGGCTCAGGTCGGGGGTATTATCCTCTTTTATGGGGGTCTGAACTACGATTAAAACAATGCTGCTTTTTTCGACAGCTTCAGAAGGATTCAAGGTCG
>CAZDSM010000151.1:0-5551 GCA_964508205.1 Candidatus Hydrothermarchaeota archaeon
CAAAAATTCTGCGAGGATGTGCTGAAAAGTCGAACAGCAAATTTTTATCGTGGCATAGCAATGGTGACAAAGGGCTTTCTTAAAGAGGACAGAGCGCTCCTATACGAGTTTATTGCCCGTCTATGATTTTCTTCCAGCTCCCTTGACCTGGCCATAAACCATAGCCCCGAAATACAGTATCGTAAGCCCCAGAGCGATGCTCAGCCCTATTGTAGCCCATATCCCGACATCTTCAAGCCTCAGCCCAGCCAGCCCATCAGCCTTTAAATTGAGGCTTATGAATACGATGGAAAGGAAGGCTACTGCCATCGCTCCAACCAACGCTTTCCGGTAAGGCGAGGAACTTTTTTCCTCTGTTTCTATTTCAGTGCCGCCGTTCCTTGCGTTCTTCTCCATTTCTTCTGCCCATAAGGGGAACTCCTTCCGGGCGTCTTCAAGGGTGATGTAGCCGGTGAATATGCTCATGTCCATGGGAAATTTATCAGAGCGTAAGTGGATGGAAGTGGTGTGGGCGAGGAGGAACAAGAGAAAAACTATCGCTACGCCTGCATGCACAGTTCTGACCGCGATTACTGTCGTGAGGGAAATATGGGATGTGAATTCAAGGGGGAACCAGAGCACCAGACCAGTTACGGACATGAGAATCACGAAAAGGGTAACCCCTACCAAGTTCATCTTGCGTATCCAGTCGTACTTACCTATTTTGGGCGTCTCTTTTGCTAATCCCAGGGTATATTTCATGTCCTGAATGGCATCCCTGATATCCTGCAAGGTGAAGAGCACGCTTTCACCTTCCCGGAGAAATACTCTGGTCAAGATGAAATGAGCCCCGAAGAATATGGCAGTATAGATGAGCGCCCAGGAGGCAAACCTGTGTAGCATCATGGTAACCGTGGGCCCGCCTAAGATAGTCATGAGCCAGCCCAGCTGCTCCGAAAAAGTTATGGGTAAGCCTGTTAAAAGCAGGAGCATTATCGAGAGCCCCAGCACAGCGTGTGCCCAACTCTGCACCCTTGAGAATCTCTGTACTTCTTTCATTTTCTCACGATCTTTTCGAACTTCAGGTATTCTAGAAACGTTAGCAGGGCAATGCCTACAGCGCCCACTGCTACTATAGAGTACATGAGGGAGTTTACCCTTCCGTTGAAGGCTGCCGCATCTTTGTAAATCTCCTGTAGTTTGTATGCCTCAATATCTCGCAGGGATTTTTCCATGGAGTACTCCCCTGCGTCAATGGAGGCTAAGGATGCCGTGAAATACAGGAGATATCCAACAACAACCAATGATACACCCAGGGATATGAAGGTTATATGGTCTTTCTTCATGGGTATCTCACACCTCTTGTAAGGCCTCTCAGAATGTCAGGAAGGTATTTGCAGTTCCCCCGCTCCTGAATATTACAGAGCCCTGCCTCTGCCGCATCTTCTCGGATATTTCTTTGAGATCTCCGCCCATGAGCGTCTCCGCAGCGCAGAACATTGCACACCTGGGCTTGGGCTCCCTCTTTATGAGCTTTCCTTTATTGTCCTTCTGCTCGTAGGGCTCAACGCAGAAGGTGCACTTGTCCATCTTGCCCTTCGTTCCGAAGGCCCCCACATTTTCGAACTGGGGAGCACCAAAGGGACATGCAAAGAGACAGTAACCGCAGCCAATGCATCCTTCCTTGTCCAGGAGCACTATGCCGTCGTCCCGCTTGTATATGACATTTACCGGGCAGACGTGAAGGCATGGTGGATCTGTGCACTGTAGACATGGCATGGGGAGGTTAGACTCATTGGACTCCCCCTTGTTGTAGGTGACAACCCTGATGCGCCTGACGTTCTCAGGCGTCTTGTTCTGCGTCTTGCAAGCTGCTTCACAACCTTTGCATGCAATGCACCTATTCACATACATATCCGGCAGGAATTTCATCATAACCATTTTTCAACCTCCTTCATTCTTTCGGGCGCTTACTTGCTCACCTCGCAAACCCCGGACTTGGTTGTCTGCATTTGGGTACTCGCGTCCCAACCAGGTGGGGCAAGGATATTGGCTGAGTCACCTTTCACTAGCGGCGCGGTTCCCTCAGGGGATCTGTTGGTATAGCTGTCTCCTTGGAATATCCCGCCCCAGTGGTAGGGCATGAAGACTGTTCCTGGCCTAATACCCTTAGTAACCCTCGCCTTGACGCGGGTCTTAGCACTCTTGAGGCCGTATTCCGTACCACGCGGGCTGGAAACCCACACCATATCTCCGTCTCTAACACCTCTGGCATTGGCGTCTCTAGGATGTATTTCAACGTACATATCCGGCTGCAGCTCCGCTAGAATGGGGTTGGACCTCGTCATGGCGCCGCCTCCCTGATGCTCCACCTGCCTCCCGCTGGTCCATATCAGTGGATACTCCTCATATAGCTTGGCTTTTATGAAGGCGTCCTGGGTGCTCTTACTCTTCGTCCGCACCCTGAATTGCACCCCGTAAACGTCGTCCTCATAGGCAGGATACTTCGTCGCTAAGTCAGGCCGTGGGGTCCAGAGAGGCTCGCGGTGTACAGGCACCGGATCGGGTAAGTTCCAGGCCCAGAGGCGTGCTCTCGCTCTGCCGTATGGTACCTTGTTTGTAGCGATAAGCTCCTTGTACTCCGTTGTCCTGTCTAGCTTCCACCCCGTCCCTGGAGTACCATCTGCATTGAGCTGCTCATGACCGTCGATTGCGGAGAGCAGAGATGTGCCATCAGGGGCTTCTGCCCCCCATTTCGCGCGGAAGTCGTGGCCCCCCTCCGCTACCGGGATATCGTTTCTATATAGAATTGGCGTTCCTGGATGCTCGTCATTCCAGCAGGGCCATGGCAGCCCCCAGTATTCCCCATCCACCGGGCCGCCTATTCCTTGAAGAGTTTCAGTATCAAAGGCATAGTCGTAGTCCTGCTGCCTCTTGAGGCGCCATGTGGACTCTCGCATGCCTATTGCTCTAGCTCCAACCCTTATCTCCTTGTCCTGTATGTCCTCAGGTATATTCTTGAAGTTCTTGCCAAAGTCCTTCCAGCCGGGGTCATCTTTATCCGCAAGTTTTTCCGCCAACTCTAATAGGATTATCGGATCCGGCTTGGATTCATAGAGAGGATCTATAACCTTGGTGCGCCACTGCACCTGCCTCGGGCTTGCAGTTACTGTGCCTGAAGCCTCCCAGGTCGTAGAAGCGGGGAGCAATATTATGCCGTCCTGCCTATCCGCAAGGGCTCCTGCACTCTCCATGTAGGGGTCCACTACTACCAACATCTCCAAGTGTTCATACGCCTTCTTCACTATCGCCATGCCCGCCTGCGATGGAGTGCTGTGGCCCCAGAGGAAGGCCATCTTTACTGGAGACGGCTGACCCAGTTCAAGCTCACCAAGTGCCCCATCCCGCCATCTTGACATTGTAAAGCCACTTGTGTTCATGAGTTTATTTGAAGTGAACCTTCCAAGGAGCCACTCGTACTCTACTCCCCATACATTGCCCCAGTGCTTCCATGCACCGTCGGAGAGGCCATAGTAGCTGGGTAGGGTATTTGAGAGCACCGCCAAATCCGTTGCACCCTGCACGTTGTCGTGGCCGCGGAAGGCATTAACCCCGCCGCCCACCTGGCCAGCGTTTCCTAGGAGAAGCTGCAGTATAGCGAAAGATCTTATATTATTCGTTCCAACTTCGTGTTGCGTCGCCCCCATGGCGTACTGTAACGTGCTGGGCTGATTCTGGGCCATGAGGCGCGCGGCCTCCTTTATTTTATCCGCTGGAACACCGGTTATTTCCGCCGAAACCTCAGGAGGATACTCCTCCACCACCTTTTTAACGTACTCGAACCCATTGGTACGCTGATTGATGAAGTCCTCGTCATGCCAGTTGTTTTGTAAAATCCAGTTTGCTATGCCAAGTATCAGGGGAATATCCGTGCCTGAGCGCATGGGCAGCCAGAGGTCGCTCTGAGCAGCTGTCCTGGAATATCTTGGGTCAGCGGTGATAAGATATGCTCCCCGTTGCTTCGCGGCGTATAAATGGCGGAAGCTCACCGGATGGGCTTCTGCCGGGTTGCTCAAAAAGAGGATGCATTTGGTATGGCGCATGTCGTTGAAGTGGTTGGTTTGAGCGCCGTAACCCCAGGTATTGCCTAAGCCAGCCACAGTCGTGGAGTGGCAAATCCTCGCCTGGTGGTCTACGTTGTTAGAGCCCCAGAAGGCCATGAACTTCCTCTGTAGGTAGGCTCCCTCGTTGGACACGTGAGCAGAGCCTGCAAAAAACAGGGCATCAGGTCCATACTTTTTCCTGATTTCCACCATCTTTTCAGCTATGCGGCTGTAAGCATCATCCCAGGATATCTTCTTCCATTTTCCGCCTTCTTTTATCATTGGCGATTTCAATCTTCTGTCATTCACCACACTTGAGGCGACGCTCGCTCCCTTGCAACACAGTCTACCGCCGTTTATCGGATGCTCCTCCCAGGGTTCTATGCCTGTGAAGACTCCGTTCTCTACCTTTGCCTTTATCCCGCAGCCCACGGAGCAGAAAAGGCAAATGCTCTTTATAAGCTTTACTTCAGCGGCTTCCTGAGCCTCGACGGGCTCGAACATTTTGGTACTGCTCTTGAAAGAATAAGCACCAATAGCTGCTCCAGCTGTTATACCGGCAGTAGTTTTTAGAAAACCACGCCTGCTTAGCGTAATGTCTTCAAAATGCGAAGATTTCCTAGTCATTTACTCCACCTCCTTATAGAATAAGAATATTTATGAATAGTGTTATTCACATTTAAATATATCTATTTGTGCAATGTGTAAAAATTTACAGCGGATGCGCGATAATACGATAGTCAGACCAAAAAGAATTGCAAGAATATCGCATATAGCTAGAGGAGGAATCTCGCTAAAACCAGGCTGACCTCGTAAACCAGTATTAATATAAAAGCTATCACCAGAGGCGTTACAGGCGTTGGGTCAGGAGCCAACGCTATTGCCCCTACCAATAGGATGGGGTAAGCGTACTTGCGCTTTTCCTTGAGTTCCCTTACGGTTACAAGGTTGCCTTTGACTAGGAAGGATATCACCAGGGGGAGCTGGAAGATTAACCCGATGCTGAGGATCATGAAGGCAATAAAGGAGATGAACCTGCTGAGCACAAGCATGGGCGTGGCAACCCCTTCGGCATAGCTGATTAGCGAACCGACGGTGAAGGGGATTAAGACGAAATAAGAAAAGAGCCCACCGAGGATGAAGAATAGCAGGGATAAGGGGACAACACGAAGGAACAAATGCCTCTCGCTTGGGTATAAGCCAGGGCGAATGAACTTGAAGAATTCGTAGATTATCAGGGGCATGGACACCAATGCTGCGCCAACAATGGCAAGGAGGAAACGGGTGTATATGTACTCGAGAGGGTTGAGGACGATTAAAGCTGTATCCGGGGGTAGCAGATTCGTTCTGAATCCCTGGATAAGCCCTGTGGTGAGGATGAAAATTATCGGTGATAAGATAATCATCACGATGATGATCATCACGAGCATATCTCGAAGATCGGTGAGGTGCTCCTCGAGGGATAGTTC
>CAZDSM010000152.1:0-1816 GCA_964508205.1 Candidatus Hydrothermarchaeota archaeon
GGAGTCTAGGCCAGGGAAGAAGGATTACGAGAAGGTAAAGAATTTTATAGCCGCCGCGAAACAAGCTTAGCTATGGAGACCACGGATAACGGAATTTGCGTCCCTGGTTTCAAGGCCTACGGGATAAAGGAGGAGAGATACGGGGTTGCACTCATTTTTAGCGATGCCCCGGGGAACTGCTCGGTCATGGTTACCTCGAACAGGGTAATCGCTGCCCCCCTCATCGTCACCGTAGAACATGCCACAAATGGCGAACTTCGAGGGATAGTTGCTAATTCAGGCTGTGCCAACGCATATACCGGCGAAGAAGGACTCGCAGATGCGCGGGAAATGTGCAGGCTCGCGGCTAGGGATTTAAGCGTTGCCTCGCGGGATTTAGGCGTTGCATCCACAGGCGTTATTGGCCGCCGCTTGAACATGAAGTTAATTGAATCATTGATTAAAAAAGCCTCGAAGAACATGAGGAGCAGCAGTGATGCTTCTCTTACCGCGGCTAGGGCCGTAATGACCACAGACCGCACCCATAAAACGATTTCCGTGAAAACAAGGCTCAAGAGCGGTGAGGAGGTGGAAATCGGCGGAATAGCTAAGGGGGCGGGGATGATCGCGCCTCAACTACGCCATGCCACTATGCTTTGTTTCCTCACTACCAACGCTTTTGTCCCGAAGGAAAAGATCAATGCAATGCTGAAAGAAGCAGTCGAGCAGAGCTTCAATGTCGCAACCGTGGACGGCGATATGAGCACCAATGACATGGTGCTTTTATTGGCAAACGGCCTCGCTAAAAACCAAGACGTTGACGAGAATTTCCAGGAGGCCCTGAACTTCGTAACCCGCGAGCTTGCGAAGATGCTCGTCCGCGATGCCGAGGGAGCGACGAAGCTTATTGAGATTATGGTGTTGAATGCGAGAAGCGGGGAAGATGCCGTAAAAGCTGGCCGGGCCATTGCTCGCTCCAACCTCGTTAAAGCAGCTTTCTTCGGGGGCGACCCCAACTGGGGACGCATCATCGCCGCTGCCGGCTACTCAGGTGCGGACTTCAACCCTGATAACATAAGCCTGTTTCTCTCCGACGAAAACAGGGAGGTCTGCCTCGTCGAAAAGGGCAGGGTTCTCGCTTTTCACGGTTCGAAAGACCTAGAAAGAGCAGAGGAGATCATGAAATCCAGCGAAGTCATCATCACCCTGGACCTCAATAAAGGTGAAGAAAGCGCTACTCTCTATGGCTGCGACATGGGCTACGACTACATTAAAATCAACGCTGAGTATACCACGTAGTTTAAATATGGTTAGAAGATATTTCCTTTAAGTGGTACCATGAACAGGGCAGAGGTTCTTGCTGAAGCATTGCCGTATATAGAGGTGTTTCAGGACAGCTATGTTGTTATTAAATACGGCGGCCATGCTATGCTGGACGAGAAGGCTAATACCTGGACGATAAAGGACACCATACTCCTGAAATACGTGGGGATGAAGCCCGTCATCGTTCATGGGGGTGGCCATGAGATTACCAAGACCATGGAGAAGCTCGGGAAAAAGCCTAAGTTCATTGAGGGATTGAGGGTTACTGACGAGGAGACCCTTGAAATAGCGAAGATGGTCCTGGTCGGGAAGATTAATACGGACATAGTCTCAAAGCTCAATACCCATGGCTGCAAGGCAGCAGGACTCTCGGGCAAAGACGGAAAGCTCCTGGTTGCAAGGAAGAAAGCTCCTCAAAAGGTAATCAGAAGTGGGGTCGAGAAGGAAGTCGACCTGGGTTGGGTTGGTGAAATCGAGGGCGTAAACCCTGAGATAATCGAGATATTAACTTCTC
>CAZDSM010000153.1:0-3117 GCA_964508205.1 Candidatus Hydrothermarchaeota archaeon
TCGTGGACGTGGGCAGCACCACTACGGACATAATTCCCTTCGGTCAGAGGACAAAGCCTGGGAAAACAGACCTCGAGAGGCTACGCATGGGGCAGCTGGTGTACACTGGTTTTCTCCTTACCCCTGTTAGCGCTGTGGTCAAGAAAGTGCCCTATATGGGCGATCTCACCAGAATTTCCTCGGAGTACTTTGCTATAACCGCCGATGTTTACAACATCCTAGGGATGCTGGGGGATTACTCCTGCAGCACCCCTGACGGCGAGGGAAAGAGCAAAGGGGATTCCATGAGGCGAATGGCCAGGCATCTCTGCGCTGACCTCGATGAAGTAGGTGAAGGACATATAATCGAGATATGTGAGCATGTTTATCAGAAACAAAGCATGGACATCGCTAATGCTCTAGGGGACGTGGCCCAGAGCTCGGGTATGAAGGACGCATACGTCTGCGGCGTCGGCTCAGCCCTAGGGACAAGGGCCTGCGAAATCGCGCGCCTCGGGGCCCATAACCTCTCAGCTATTACCACCGCCCATGATAACCTGCCATGCCTAGGGCTGGCGGAACTCCTGAGGGACCTAGGAAAAGTATAAAAACCCCTCAGAAGAAAAGTTGCGAAGCACTCTTTAAGGTGAAAAAATGGGAAAATCGAAATGTATCTCCTGCGGCGCCATCTTCCACATTGGCGACGAATCCGTTGAATTTCCATGCCCTGCCTGTGGGGAATCCCTGGGTAGGTGCGCCAGGTGCAGAACCATCGGCAAAAAGTACACTTGCACCTGTGGATTCGGGGGACCGTGAATGGCAGATGTGCTGATTACATTTAAGGTCATGCCGGAGGAAGCTGACACCGACATCGATACCCTTATACGAGATATCCGGGGCATAAAAGCAGTAAAGCTCAACGGCCTTGAAAAAGTACCCATAGCCTTCGGCCTAGTATCCTTGACTTCCTCCTTCGTCACCGAGGACGAGGATGGAGGAGCTGAGAAGATAGAAGCTGAGATTAAGAAGATACCAGGCGTCGGGAGTGCCGAAGTAGTAGAGGTAACCCGGCTGCTATAGGTTGCTTATTCCCTTCGTATTAATCTTTAGTTCTGTCAATAACCTGCCTTTCGAGACGTCTCAGAAGTTTCTTTAGGGCCAATATTACGTCCAACTCATGGGCCTTTGCATAATAACTATGCCTCTCTGTCATTAGCTTACACTGACGGCTGTATTTTCTTGTGTGCATCTCTGAGAAACGCGTATATTTTTACTTCAAGTCCACACCTATCAGATAGCACAGCAGCGCCTTCTGGAGGTGGAGCCTGTTCTCGGCCTGTTTGAATACGATTGAGTTCTCGCTTTCCAATACTTCGTCGGTTATCTCCTGGCCGCGCTTCGCTGGCAGGCAGTGCATTATCAAGGGATTCCCAGCCTTCTTTACCAGCTCGGCGTTCACCTGGTAGCTCCTTAAGTCCCTGAGGCGTTTCTTTTTCTCCGTCTCCTGACCCATGCTCACCCATACATCTGTGTATATAATATCCGCTCCCTCAACGGCTTCCTCTGGTTCGAGGACTGCGCTGATATCGCTACCAGTAGTTGCAGCAATGGTTTTCGCCTTCATGAGGAATTCTGTACTGGGCTCGTAGCCCTTGGGAGATGCGACGGCGATGCTCATGCCAGCCATGGCCGAGCCCAGGAGCAGGGAATGGCAAACGTTGTTTCCATCTCCCACATAAGCGAGCTTGACGCTGTTGAAGGCCCCCTTACACTCCCTTACCGTATAGAGATCCGCTAGCACTTGACATGGATGTTCCAGCTCTGTGAGACAGTTAATCACCGGCACTCTCGAGTATTTTGCAAGCTCTACGACGTTCGCATGGCTCCCGGATCTGACGAGAATAGCGTCAACGTATTTGCTCAGAGTTAAAGCGGTGTCCTTGATGGTTTCCCCCCGCTCAAGCTGCATGCTGCTCTTATCCAGGTATATCGCATGGCCCCCGAGCTGCACCATGGCGACCTCAAAGGACACCCTCGTTCTCGTAGAAGGTTTGTTGAATATCATTGATACGCTTTTGTTCTTCAGCCGGTCCTCAAACACACCACGCTGGGCGTCGTCTTTTAACTCCTGGGTTTTCTTCAGGAGGGGCAGCAATGCATCGCCGATGTCTAGGATAGAAACCAGGTTCATTTGCTCCCCCTGAGCATTCTGACGTGCTCTACGCTTCGCTGAATATGCATCTTTGAACCAACGTCCAACCTGTTCCACAAAGGCCCATCTATCGCTCTGATTCCCTCTAGGGAAATCTTCCTCGCATCTTCAATGCCCTCCCCTATACCGACGCAGCCAACGGTACGCGAGCCACAGGTGTAGGTTTTGCCGTCATCACCGAGCTCCATAGAACCAGGGTAGACCATCAGCTTCCCCTTTAGTTTTTCCCTACAGAGTTCATAAATAGCGGAAAGGTCAACATGTCTGCTTCCGATGTACTTAGCCCTGTAGCCTCCGTATGCCATGGGAACAGCATAGGTTATAACCGTCGCCAAGGGCTCGAACTCCAGCTTCCTGAGGTTACCGTCTATCATATCGAAGCAAGCCTCAACGAAATCACCCTTGAATATTGGCAGGAGGTTCATTATCTCAGGGTCGCCGGGACGGCTGTTCACCTCGAAGACCTTTACCCCGTCTCTGGCGCAGGTAAAGGCCATGTAGAGGGGCATGCCCCGCAACCCTGGGTTGCTCCCGTTGCCCTTGAGTTCATTGAAAAGGCGCTGTGTAATCCTTATGGCCTCCTCCCAATCCCCTGAGTCCATGAAGGGCAACTCATTGCCAACATCCTTGTAGCACCCCATGCCCCCCGTATTTGGACCCCTGTCTCCGTCGAAGGCACGCTTATAGTCCCTTACACAAGGGGTCTCAACGAGGGATTTGCCGTCTGAAAAGCACTGTATACTGAACTCTTCGCCATCGATTTTCTCTTCCACCAATACAGCTCCTCCTGCGAAATTCGCTTTGAATAGGGAGTAAAGCTCCTCCCGGGTGTTGTAGTGGTCCCCCCATACTCCAACGCCCTTGCCAGTGGCGGGCTTGTCTGGCTTCACGGCCACCTCATTGTTAAGCTCGTCCAGCCAGGGCCA
>CAZDSM010000154.1:0-4011 GCA_964508205.1 Candidatus Hydrothermarchaeota archaeon
GGTTGAGATAGACGAGAGCAACCGGGACGCATTACTAGAGAAATTAAAGAGGTTTGAAGGATGAAGGCAAGGTTAGTAGGGTTCAGAGGAAGCAGGAGAGACGTTATTAATAATTACGGCATACTCGAAGTAGAAGAGGGGAATATCGCCAGCTTAATAGGGGAGAGGGTCAGCTGGCGCAGCGAAGGCGGTAAGTGGATATCGGGGGTTATTCTAAGAACCCACGGGAGCCGCGCACTGCTGGCCAGATTTAAAAGAGGCCTACCTGGCACGGCCCTGGGGAACGAGATTGCAATAGGCCCTATACCCGTGCCGCTTAAAAAATTGAAGAAGGCGAAGAAACCAGCGAAGGCTGTTAAAAAGTCGGTAAAAAAAGCTGATAAAAAACCGAAGAAGTCCATCAAAACAGAAAAGACGAAAAAGCCCCCAAAAAAGACGGCTAAAAAAGCGCCAAAGAAGAAAGAGCTAGTTAAAAAGGCGCCCACTAATGCTGCTAAAAAGCCTGTGAAAAAACCTGAAAAGAAAACTCCGAAAAAGAATGCTGCTACTAAGAAGGTGCCTTCTAAAGGAAAGACGAAACCAACGCAAAAGAAAACGGCGCAAAAAAGTACCAAGGCTAAAAAAGCACCCAAAAAGAAGGTCTCGAAGAAGAAGGCCTAATGTAACTAACAGTGCGGTTTTAATCAGGGATAAGCTTAAGGGACTCCCTGGAAATAATTCGGAACATGGACCTGATGCTCTTTAACACCAGGACAAGGAAAAAAGAAGTCTTCAAACCCGCTGAGCAAGGGGTGGTTAAGCTCTACACCTGCGGTCCCACGATCTACAACTACGCCCACATAGGCAATTTCAGGGCCTTCGTTTTTCAGGACCTCCTTCGCAGATGGTTGCGCTACAAGGGTTACAAAGTCGTACAGGTGATGAACATCACCGATGTGGACGAGAAGACCATTGAATGGGCAAGGCGGCGTAGGATTCCGTGGAGAACCCTCACAAGAAAATACGAAACAGCTTTTTTTGAGGACCTGAGGACTTTGAACATCCAACCGGCGGAGCACTATCCCCGCACATCCGAGCACATTAACGCGATAGAGGCCCTCGCTACGGAGCTCCTTCGCAAGAGCTACGCTTTCAAGGACGAGGCCGGGAACATCTATCTTAACGTGCACAAGGTGGATTATGGAAGGCTCTCCGGGAGGAAGCCAAACCCCAAGCTGAGGGCGAAGAGCAAGCGGGAGGACTACAAGGACCCGAAGCACTTTGTCTTGTGGAAGGCCTGGGACGAGGGCGATGCAGACATGTATTGGGAATCAGAGCACGGTAAGGGCAGGCCTGGCTGGCACGTGGAGTGCGCCGCCATCGAGCTGCATTATCTAGGCGATACCGTTGATATTCACTCCGGCGGCGTTGACTTAATTTTCCCGCACCACGAGAACAGTCTCGCGGTCTGCGAGGCGGCTACTGGGAAGAGCCTCACTGGATACTGGCTCCATGTGGAGCATCTTATCGCCGACGGGAAAAAAATGTCCAAGTCCCTCGGAAACTTCTATACCCTCCGGGACCTAATTAAAAAAGGCCATGAACCAAGGGAGGTGAGACTCCTGCTCCTCTCAACGCATTACAGGGAGAAACTGGATTTCACCCTTGATGCCCTGGGGGACGCGGAGCACAGATTGAACCGCCTCAGGGAGTTCATGGGTAGAATCAAGGACGTTAAGAACAAAAGTTCTGGTAAGGTTTCAGGGCTCATTGAGGAGGTTAAAGAAGAATTCGCGACCGCCCTGGATGATGACTTGAACTCAGGCGTTGCCTTAGAGGCACTTTTTGAATTCGTGGAGAAGGTTGAGAAGGAAATTGATAGGCATGGGGTAAGCGAGGGCGATGGGAAGAGGGCGGGGGATGTGATACTGGGATTCAACGCCGTCATCGCCTTGCTGGAGGGGCAGGAATGATCATCGAAATAGAGGGTCTTACCAAGGTCTATGAGAATAAGATAAGGGCTGTTGACGATGTCAGCCTTGATATCGAGGAGGGCGAAGTCTTCGGCTTACTGGGCCCTAACGGCGCTGGAAAGACAACCCTTATTCACATACTCGCGACCCTTATAAAACCAACCGCTGGAACAGCGAGGGTTAATGGCTACGACATCATGAGAGAGCAGGACATGGTGAGGCGGAGCATAGGCATCGTCTTCCAGGACCCGAGCTCTGATGACCTGCTGACGGGCTACGAGAACCTGAAGCTCCATGCATTAATGTTCAATGTTCCTCAGGCTGAAAGGGAAGGGAGAATAAGGCGCCTCCTCGAGCTCGTAGGGCTCTCAAAGAGAGCCACGGACAGGGTGAGATATTACTCCGGCGGTATGCGACGCAGGCTTGAGCTTGCGAGGGGCCTACTACACTCGCCCAGGGTACTCTTCCTCGATGAGCCAACCCTCGGCCTCGACCCTCAGAGTAGGGAGCACGTCTGGGGCTACATTGAAGAACTTGTTAAGGGCGGGGGGCTCTCCATCATCATCACCACCCATTACATGGAGGAGGCGGAGAGGCTGTGCGACAGGATAGCGATCATCGACCAAGGGAAAATCGCAGTTCTGGATACTCCCAGGAGTTTGAAGGAGGCTATAGGCGGCGAGGTGGTCAGGTTGAAGATAAAGGATCCTAACCTTGAAGACCTGGACTTGAACTACATCAAAAAGGCTGACAGGAGGGGGGACTACCTCTACCTCACCGTCGAGGAGGCTAGCAAACATCTGCAGGAGATATTAAAGCGCGTGGGCGAAGTTGAGAGCGTGGAGCTTCGCACCCCAACGCTGAACGATGTTTTCCTGCATTACACAGGGAAGGAGATGAGGGAGGGCACACCGGAGGGCGGATACGTGGAGAGGATTATCCAAGCGAGGGAGAGGAGATGAGAGAGCTCACTGGCTTATACGCCCTTTGGCTTAGGGAGTTCATAGTCTTCCGGCGGGAGCGTTCCAGGATAGCTTCAGCCCTTTTTATGCCCCTGCTATGGATCTTCATTTTCGGCACCGGTTTAGGGTCTAAAGTGAGCATCGCGGGCATGGACTACCGCACCTTCATCTTCCCAGGCATTTTAAGCATGGCCATACTTTTCACATCCCTCTTCTTCGGGGTTTACATCGTCTGGGACAGAAAGATAGACTTCCTTAAGGAAGTCATGGTGGCACCCCTCTCAAGGACGACGATTTTCATGGGTAAAGTAATAGGAGGGATAACGGACTCATTGCTGGAGAGCGCTATTATCCTAGCCTTCGGATTGTTCATCGGCATATCCTACACCCCCTACTCCTTAACAGTGGCTTACCTCTTCATAATTCTGCTAGCCATCGGCATGGTGAGCATGGGGCTGATTATTGGCTCCCTCATGGAAAGCCCCGAAGGCTTCGGCATGGTAGTGAGCTTCGTGGCCTTCCCCATGTTCTTCCTGAGCGGTGCATTGTTCCATGTGGATGACCTGCCCGCCTGGCTCTCCATCCTCGTATTCCTGGACCCCGTAACTTACGCCGTCGATGGGCTGCGGGGGACTCTACTAGGGGTCTCGCGTTTTTCCCTTGCTCTAGACCTTGCCCTCCTCGCCCTTTTCTCTTCTTCAATGGTGATAATCGGGACCCAGATTTTCAATAGGATGAAAGTGTGAGAGTGAAGGAAGAAGTAGCCATCGTCACCGGCGGTAGGCGTGGCATTGGTAGGGCAGGGTCGTCGGATCAATGTATACAACTATGCCCCCGTAGTTGAACATCACGCTGGAGAGCATAATCGGCGTGATTTCTAAATTTTCTGGCCCAAGCATCCGCCGAGAAACAGCAATAATAGGACGAATACAGGTGTCTTCATCCCAGTGAAGTAGATTTAATTAGAACAAATATAGATGTTACGAAGATGGGTGAAAAGCTTTACACCAGGGATTTCAATGTTCTAACGGCCTCCACCTTCGCCCATATCAAGCACTTAGATGATGAGGATATACCGATCCACATGGGTGAGACCA
>CAZDSM010000155.1:0-4810 GCA_964508205.1 Candidatus Hydrothermarchaeota archaeon
TTTTAATCCTGGCTCTCACCGACGAGCGAAGAAACCAGCTTCCTCAGCTCCTGCCCCGGAATGAGACTTACAATCCCATGAAATACTATATAATGGTTTCGTTCCTTTTAAACCCTTCCCAGCAGGAATTCCCCGTCCCTCACCACCGCGACTCCATCCAAAAAAATATTCGGCTTTTTTATAATGCCATCCAAGTGAACCTCTGCTATTGTTTTACCGCCGAAGGCGTGGTTATCGCCGATTGCGACGTGGCATGTGCCGTGGACCTTCTCATCCTCCAGGACGTTACCGATTATTTTCGCAGCGGAGTTTGTGCCTATGCCGATTTCAGCGATGTTATCCGCGTTCCTGCACGTCCGTATCAGCTTCGATAATTTCGCATTGGTGCATCTTACCGCTCCCCCCCCTCTGACTTCCAACTCTACGGGTTCCTTTAATACCCCTACTCCTCCAAAGGACCCGTCGAAAACCAGCTTTCCCTCTGAGCTTCCCTCAACCGGAGCAACAAAAGCTTCGCCCGCTGGCAAATTGCCGAAGCTGCCTTTTGTATGCAAGAATCCTGTGTCAGGTATCATCTTCCTGCCCCCTATGCTGGCGGTGAAATCGCAGCCCGGAGAAGAGGTAATCTTGATCTTCTCAGCTTTACTTCCTATTTCCACAATTCGCTCAGTGAGTTTCCTCATCTCCCCGTAGTTCGTATGCAGCCCCCCGTTCTCTAGCATGGCCGTGGTAATGCCAGGCATGCTCGCAACCCTACCACCAGCATCGCAGGTTTTTTTCCTTGCATCAGTGTGGCTGAGAGACATGGTGGTAGGCATTATCACAACGTCGCTTCCGAGCATGGCACCGGCTACAGCCCTTGGAGGCTCTTCCCCGTGCCTTGAGCGGGGCTTCATTTTGACAGTTAAAACTTCGTCGGCAAGGGCTTTAGAGGCCTCCTCGATTTTCGCTACAGCCTCGAGCTTATTATAATCAGTAACTATGAGCACAGCCTCGTCCCTCTTAATGCCCAAGCTACCCTTCAGTATATCAGCCAGCCTCATTCCAACTCCTTTGTTAGCATCTGCCTTACTGTGTCTGGGCTAGCCCCCCCCTTGGTTTTCCGCATGACCTGACCTATGATGAAGTTCAAGGCCTCGGCTTTGCCACCTTTATAATCCTCCACGGCCTTTGGATTTTCAGCGATGGCTTCCTTAACAGCCTCCATGACTACGTCGTCTTCCTTTATTTTTAATAATCCCAGTGCTTCAATATTCTCAATTTTCACCCTAGTTATCTGAAATCCATCTCTTGTTTTTTCAATTATATCCCTGATAGCTAGTTCTGCATTAGCAGCGGTGAGCTGACCAGCGTCTATTAAATTTAAAATGTCAGTTACATTGATACTATTAAGACCGCTTTCCCTGTATGGAAGCTTTTTGTACTCTATTGCTTTTTTTATAATGTGTCTGTTGAAATCTACGACTTTTTTAGGGTCTCCTATCTGTTTTACTTCAAACTCGACGTCATCAGCCATCTCTATCTCGCTGGTTATCGCCCATGCGTCATCGCGAGAAATACCGTACTGCTCCATGAACCTTCTGAGCTTTAGATGTGGCGCCTCAGGCATCGCCGCTTTGATTTCCCTTATTTTATCCTCGGTAATCAAAAGGGGAGGAATGTCTGGGTCAGGAATGTAGCGGTAGTCCTCCGCGGTTTCCTTGGTGCGCATTCTCCGGGTTATCATCTGAGCCTCCAGGAATGCCCGGGTCTCCTGCTTGACCTTAACGCCGCGCTTGCGGAGGTTCTTCTGCCTCGTTATCTCGAACTTCAATGCCCGATAGGCGCCCTTAACCGAGTTGATGTTCTTGATTTCGACCCTCGCACCACCCTCCAAGGAGATATTCGTGTCCATCCTCATGGTCCCGCCCTCAGGCCTGACCTTACTCGTGTATTGAAGAACTTTTGTGAGCTCCCTGAGAAAGCTCCTCCCCTCCTCTGGACTTCGAATATCCGGAGCTGTGACTATCTCCACCAAGGGTATGCCTGAGCGGTTGTAGTCCACGCGCCCACTAAGGGGGTCGTATTTTCCTGGATCCTCCTCGAGGTGCACCTCCCATATTCCTACGCCGTTTAACCTGCCATTTTTACCGATGGGCAGCGATGTGCGCTGATAGCCAGAGGGCAGATCAGGATAATCGTAGTGCTTCCTCTGGATGTAAACAGGACCATCTATTATCTCGCAGTTGAGCATGAGGGCTATTTCCACGGCGGCATCGATGGCGTCTTGGTTCACGGGATAAGGCTTCGCCCCGGGCATGCCCGTACACACCTCGCACACATTAGTATTCAGCTCAATCTCGCGGTAGTTCGTGGGAGAATCGCAGTAGAGCTTGGTCTTGGTGTTGAGCTGCTCGTGGATTTCAAAGCCGATGATGGTCTTCATTTATCCCCCTCCAAGGCGTGCATGGCGTTAAGCACCTTCTGCTCCCCTAGGGGCTTCCCCTGGATCTGCATTCCAACGGGTATGCCCTTCACCATGCCCGCGTTAACTACTCCTGCGGGTATCCCCGCTAAATTAGTTGGCACGGTAAGGACATCGTAGCCGTACATGACAAGGGGGTCGGTTATCTCTTCTCCGAGTTTGTGGGGCAGCTTCGGCACCGTCGGCCCTGCGATTACGTCAACGTCGCGAAGAGCGGTGAGGAGCTCCTTTTTTATCAGACTCCTGAACTGTAGAGCTTTTTTGTAGTACTTACCAGAGTACTCCTTCTGACTTATGTAGCGCCCAAGCATTATCCGCCGAAGCACCTCGCGACCGCAGACGTCCTCGATTTTATGACCGTATCGGCGACCGTCGAACTTGCGCGTGCCCGAGAAGAATTCCACAAAAACCGTGAGGTAATAGGTTGAGAGGCCCTTACCCAGGTTGGGAAGCCCTACCTCAACGATTTCTGCGCCGTTATCTGAAAGCCGGTCTAAACCTTTCTTTATCTCTCCAATGATTTTAGGCTCGGTGAACTCCTCGAACTCCCTGGCGAAGCCTATTTTCCAGCCATCCAAATCTGCACTGTGGTTAGCAACGTAATCCTGCTTAGGCAAATTCAAGGTAGTGCCCTCCTTCAGATCCCTCCCTGCAATTACGTCGAGCATTAACGCGGCTGATGGAACATCCCTTGCCAGGGGGCCTATCTGCTCCAGGCTCATAGCCAGGTCAATTAAACCGTAGCGCGAGACCAGGCCATAGGTCGGCTTAAAACCGACGACGCCGCAGTGGGAAGCCGGGTTCCTTATACTCCCACCTGTGTCGCTACCTAAAGCTATATCGCAGAAATTCGCGGCCACCGCAGCGCATGAGCCAGAGGATGAGCCCCCGGGTATCCTCCCTTTGGTAGAGGGGTTCTGAGTAGGTCCATAATAAGATGTTTCGCCACTACTCCCGCAGGCGAACTCGTCCATGTTGGTCATGCCAATGATTACGCCGTCCTCCCCCCGTATATTCTCGATAACCGTCGCATCGTAGGCTGAGACATAGTTATCCAGGGTCTTTGAAGCACAGGTAGCGTGTAAGCCGCGAACGTTGATGTTGCTCTTAACAGCTATGACCAGGCCCGCTAGTTTCCCAGCTCTGCCTAAAGCTATCCTATTATCCACCCTTTCCGCGTCTTTACTCGCGTCTGGATTTAACTCGATGAAGGCGTTTATCTCCCTTCCTTCTTCTATCCTGTCCAGATAACTGGCGAGGGTTTCTTGGGCAACCCCCATTTACTTCACCCACCCCCCAGCCTCCATTATAAAAGCTCCATCCTCGTCCATCCTGGGGGCGTTTTTCTTGACTATTCCCCTGAATTCAGGATTATCGTCCCTTGGCTCTCCGTCGTCACGGGTGACGTTTATCTCCTCGACCACGTAGTAAGTCTCCTGCAAATCTATCTTACCCAGTGCCAAGGAAAGCTCTTTCAAAACCTTCTCAGCCTCTTTCTCTATCTCCATGGAAACAGCTCCTCGTAAATACTCTTTAAGTAACCTTCGACGCTGTTATCCTTCTCCTTAGCAAGCATTCTTAAAGCCTTTTCCACTCCTGTCGAGTACTGCACTGCTTTCTTACCCCTCTCGACGATGAAGTCTGGCAACCCTTTTTTCCTTGCGGCCAAGCGTAATATATGCTTTCTCCTCCCAGCTTTAATCTTATAATTCGCGGGAAGCCCCAGGGCAATTCCAACCACCTCCCTGTCCATGTATGGAACCCTAAGCTCCAGGGAGTTAGCCATGGCAATAGCGTCGTCGCGCTGAAGGTTCACCTCCGCTATACGCTCAATATCCTTGAGCAACTCCTCTTCCAATCTATCCCCTGAAAACCTTAGATATCTCTTGTATCCAGCGAAGAGTTCGTCAGCCCCTTGGCCCGCAATAACCACCTTCAAGCCATCCTTCTTAGCGGCCTCACATGCCGCATAAAAGGGTATACCAACACCCCCCTTCATTGGGTTGTATTCCTCAATTGCGTAGACGACCTTCCTGGCGTAATCAGCTAGATCCTCCTCCTTTATCACCCTACATTTCAACTCGAAATCAAAGACATCTGAAGCCTTTTCAGCGTACTCGAAGTCTCGACACCCATTTAGGCCTACTGTGTACAAGACGGCTTCCCTACCCAGTTCCTCAACTATCTTGGCGAGCAATGAGCTGTCAAGCCCTCCTGAGAACAGCAGGCCAACTTTTACATCCCAGGTTCGCTTTTCGACTGCTGTGGTTAAGGCATCGCAAAGTTCTTCCACAGGTTTTTTAACCTTTCTCCTGTAGGAGCGGAAGTCGACCCCTTCCTCGAGTT
>CAZDSM010000156.1:0-5129 GCA_964508205.1 Candidatus Hydrothermarchaeota archaeon
TCTTCCTCACGGGAGCAGCACTTTCAATCCGTTTGGGCTGGAAGATATCCCTTAGGACCTTCGGTACGAAGGAGAAGGCTCTTAGAGCTATGATACCCATGACCATCTTCCTCATCGGGGTGACTTCGGCCTTCACGTACCTATACGTAATGCCCTGAGGGTGATGAGATAAAAAATGACTAAAAATATAAAAAATTTCGGGGGGGGTTAGGTGAATGAAGGTAAAACGGATAGATAAGGTAGGTTTAGCAGCACGGAAATATTTTCCGTAAATTACATTTAAATGTAAAATATTAACAACACTACAAAAAATATAGGACACAAAAAAACAAAACCACTATTAATTTGAAGGCCAGTTTATTTTTGAATGACGGCTACACGAAAGATCCATCATGGGAATAAGGATTACCCTGTTTTAATTCTAAATTGTCGATTGCCTTTACCTTATTCGGGATATTAAAATATTCCAGATTATCCAAGGACTTTAGTTCCTCATCGCAAACTTTCTTTACTTTTTTTCTCCAAATTCGATTGGATAGTCTAGATACGCAGAAATCAAATTGTCTTTAAGCATGTTTTAAAAATCCGTTTTACTTTTAGTTGGTTTCATCGGTGCCTCGCCAAATCAATTTTTCTTTCAAGAGCTCAGGAGTTATCTCGCGATGCCCTGATTCCAAAGCATAGAGTTCGACACGCCTCCGGACGACCTCCCTGAGGAAACCCGGGATGACCTTCATCCGCTCTTTCGCAGCATCGCTCCAGACTAGCCCTTCTTCTCTTTTTTTAATAGATCTCTTCTTTCCGGTGGGCTTATATAAGCACAATGGGTCCTCCTCCAGATAATCCCCCAGAATAGCGAAGGCCCTAGCCCGGCATCCCCCACATAATGAAGCGAACTCACAGATGCTGCACTTGCCCTTGAGCCTCGGATTACGAAGGCTCCGTAGCACCATAGAACTCTCAAATATCTCCGCTAACTCCAGCCGCCGCACATTTCCCAGCTCGATAGGCAGATACGGACAGGGGGTAACATCCCCATTAGGTGTAATCCTGCAGTAGCAGGTTCCCGCCATGCATCCAGCGATGAATCCCCTCATGGACATGGCGCCGGTATCCCTGGAACTTATGATTCTCCTGAAGTGGGGCGCGCACCTCGCCCTAACCATCATCCCATATTTGCTCTGAACCTCGGCCAAGTAGATGAGCATCTTCTCGTACTGGGCAGGAGATATATCAGTCATCTCATGACCCCTGCCGGTGCACACGAGGAAGAACAAATTGAATGCTTTCGCCCCCATATCGCTAGCGTACTTTATAAGCTCCGGGATTTCCTTAAAGTTCTCCTTGGTTACCGTTGTTTGCACTTGAAATTCGAGACCTATTTTTTTACATGCATCAATCCCTCTGACCGCTCCTTTCCAGGCGCCTTTAACTCCCCTGAAAGTGTCGTGTTTTTCAGGGTCAAGGGAGTCCAGGCTTATCCCTACCCCACTTATACCGCTTTCCAATAGCTTCCGGGCCATCTCCTCATCTACCAGAGTCCCGTTCGTACCAAGTACAGCCATAAGATCTCTGTCAGCCGCATACCTTATCAGTTCTAGGAGGTCCTGCCTCATCAGGGGCTCTCCCCCGCTAAATACCAGCATTGCGTTCGGGTTTATTTCTGCTATCTGGTTGATTAACGCTTTTCCCTCTGACGTGGAGAGTTCGTTCTTACCATTGTCCAATTCAGAGGCGCCCAGGTAACAGTGGGCGCATCTCAGGTTACACCTCTTAGTAACGTTCCATGAGACCAAGAAAAGTTTGTTCATCCCATCCCCATTTCCCTTTTGGCTTTCTCCATGACCCTAGGAGTAATCTCGCTACACTTCCTCTCGCGGGCATATTTTTCTACCACTTTTTTTACCATGGGCCTCACAAAACTTGGAATCTTCTCCAGCCGTTTCTTTGCTTCCTCTGTCCAAAGCAGCTTTCCCCCGATGCTAAGTCCTAGGCTGTGAACCAGCTTGGTCTCCCTATGGTTTGTGACAAGGAAAATTCTGTTTTCGCATTTAGGGCAGGCGAAGGTTATGCTCATAGACAACCCCTCCGCTTCAGAATCCTGGGATTCCATTCTTGTCTTACATTTCCCGCAGAGGAACTTCATGACTATCCACCAAGATAATCCCCCATATCATCGCTTTCCATCCCGCGTCATTCCGAACTTTTTCTTGGCCTCGTCCATGACGTCTGACGTTACCTCTCTGTAACCTCTTTCCTTGGCGTATTCCTCTATAGCTTTTTTAGCCATGCCCCTCGCCATAGCAGGTATCCGCTCCAGCAAGAGCTCTGCCTCCATGCTCCATAGCAGCCGGCTTCCATTTTGGAACAAGTTTTCCTCAGGCACGAGGAACTGTCCATTGGCTACCAGAACGTTGCATGGCGATAGGCGGACAAGGTTTTCCGCAGTGCTGCCTATGTCTAGGCCATCGACGTTATGCACGCCGAACCTTCCTACCACTAGGAGGGACGCATCGACTTCGAAAAGTCGCTTATGAATTACATCAAAAGCCTTGCCGAAAAGAAGAGTTGTCTCGATTTCAACTTTCTCCTCCTCAGCAATCTTTCTCGCAGCATTGAGATAGCCTTGGTATATCTTAGCTAAGCCTTTATCGATGATTTCCTCGTGGAGCCTTTCCTGCTCTTGGAATTTGAAAACTTTTTTCGACTTCTCTGAGAGCACTCCCGATAACTTGTGAAAGGCATAGCGGTGAAAATTGGGGTCGACAGCCGAAACAGCTTCGATCTGTAAGTCAAAGTCTTTACCGATGCGCAACGCTACTTTCAGTCCTGCAAAGGACTGGGAACTACCATCAAGGGCAACTAGGATTTTTTTCCCTGGAAAGGACTTTTTTTTTACCACCAGCACGTCGCTCCTAACTCGCCTCAAGACGCGCTCACATGTGCTGCCCATCATGCTGGTTTCCACTGCTCCTAGCCCCAAGGCACCCAGAACAACAAGGTCGTAGCTCGATGTCTGAACTTCATTCACGATTTCCACGAAGTTCTTACCCTCTAGGATTTTGCCGTTGCCCGTAATCCCTGCGTCAGCGCATTTTTCCTGGAATGCCGAGAGATAAGAATCCGAGATTACCTGGAGCCCCCTGGTAATCAGCGAATCATGAACCACCCTCTGTTTCCTCAGCACGGTCTCATTCTGGTATCTCTCAGGCAGTACTCCCTCCATCTGCTTGAATCTCTTGTCATGGAGGCGGGCGGCGTAAACATGGCTGCCCACCAAGTGAGAATTGAATTTTCCGGCGAGGCTTATAGAAGCATCCACTGCATAATTAGAGTATTCAGAATTATCCACGGGTACGAGAATATTTCGGTACATTTTATTTTCTCTGTATCATTCTAAATATTTCTACTACTTCTTGGAAGGCTGCTCTCCTGTTTTATTCCCCGAACTCCATCACTATAATCTATTATTGAGGCAATCATGTTATCTTTCAGAAGTTCTTTTAGCTGGGTTTTTTCAATTTCGACAAGCATTTTCTCATCAATTCAATATGAATTTTCCAAACTAGAGCTATAAATATTTTGTCTCTGCGTATCTTTTTTAAGTCAGACTATTTTATGATATATTTAGTAGTTGTTATCTAATTCGTGAAGCATCCCCCTGTGGTAATTTCTTCAATCTCTTTATATAATTACATTCATCGATATCGCAAACATCTTATATAACAACAAAAAGAAGTATTTTGTAATTCATTTTTAGGTGAAGTAATTGAAGATGGAAGGACGTGGAGTGTTTAAGGGTGTTTTGAAGGGTCTAACCAAAATTTTAGCTATTTTATTGGTCCTCTACCTAATTTATATATCCGGAATCTTCGATACAAAGGATGCCTACAGGAGCTTTCCGGCCATTAATAGCAGAGTAGCCGTCTGGGTAGCGGCTGAGCTCCACCTCCTCTTCGCTGCCTTTGTGTTGGCAGTACCTATTTTCGCAGTCATCTCTGAGTACATCGGATACCGCAACAAAGAAGAGCAATATGACAAACTTGCTAGGGAAATGACGGGCCTACTGGTGGCTGCTTTTACCATAACCGCCCTACTGGGCGCTAGCCTATTTCTCCTCGTCCTAGCCCTTTATCCGAGCTTCTTCCAATATATGAAAGGAATTTTCTCATTCACCATTCCCTTTTACGTAGTCTTCATCCTGGGAGAGGTGGTATGCGTCTACCTCTATCGATATACATGGGACATGCTGAAAGACAACAAAAGGCTGCACCTCCTGATAGGCGTGGGTTTGAACGTCTTCGGCACCGGGCTGCTAATCACAGCTAACGCCTGGGGGCAATTCATGCTGACTCCTGGAGGAGTGAATGAGGCCGGGCAGCTCGTCAGCGGGTGGGCGGCAGTGAACAACTCTACTTGGATACCTATGATTATCCACAGGATTATAGCCAACGTAGCCTTCAGCGGGTTCGTAGTCGGGGCCTACGCGGCATATAAGTTTTTCGGTACTCGAACAAAGGAGGAACTGGAACACTACGACTGGATGGGTTACGTGGGCAACTTCGTAGGCCTCGTTGGCTTGATTCCCCTCCCATTCGCCGGCTACTGGATGGGGATAGAAATCTACAGGTATAGCGAGCAAATGGGCATCCAAATGATGGGCGGGCTCTTCTCCTGGCTCTTCGTCATCCAGGCAGTCCTCATCGGCATACTCTTTGTTGGCGCTAACTACTACCTCTGGATAGGTATGCGTCGCATGCCTGGAGGCGAGAGATATACAAGATTCAGGCTCCCCCTTGCAATAATCCTCTTCACATCCTTCGCTGTCTGGCTTACTCCCCATACTATGGTCGGGAGCATCGAGGAGTTGAGAGCCCTCGGTGGAACGTACCATCCGGTGCTTGGCGTCTTTGGCGTTATGTCGGCCAAGAACACAGCTGTTAACTTGGTCATTCTTGCCACCTTCGTGAGCCTTATCCTCTACAGAAGGGCGAATAAGGAAGCGACCGTGCCCTGGGCAAGGCAGGGGAAAAAAGTGCAAGGTGGCTTGATATTTTTAGCTGGGGGATTAGTATTGGTCATAGGCATGTACGGCTACATCATACCCGCGGCAAGCAGGGTGATGTTCT
>CAZDSM010000157.1:0-1898 GCA_964508205.1 Candidatus Hydrothermarchaeota archaeon
GTTATCTCCTCCAAAAATCTAGGCGGTGAAGTCTTCCCAATCAATACGTTACCCGACTCCACAGTTGACTCTGGCTCGATAAGGCCGTCCTCCCCGAGGTACATATAGTCCGTATCGTCCCTGTATCCTCGGATCTCGGGATCAGGTAGCTCGAAGGTGTCCACCTGGCCGCCTGGGTATCGCCTTTCCTCAGCCTCGTAAGATCTGAAAAAGGTGGACCTACCCAGGCCGCGGTCGATGGATGCTTTGTTCAGCACCAGGGCGTCTTCCATGTTATAACCCTGATACGACAGTACCGCGACCACGAAGTTCTGTCCCGCTGCGCGCCTGTCATATCCAACCATCCCCATGATCTCGGATTTCGAAAGGGAGAGCTGCGGATAATGGAGTATATGCTCCCGGGTATCTGTGCGGGACCTGAAATTCGAGGCATAGAACCCCAAGGACTGCTTAGTCATCCCCGCGCCCATGGTGTTCCTCGGGGAAGAGTTGTACTCTGGATAAGGCAGGACTGCAGTGCAAATGCCCAGCATCAAGAGGGGATCTATCTCCAAATGGGTGTGCTCCTTGGTCAGCTCTTCAGGTGAAATAGCGATATACGCGTTTTCCTCCTCCTCAGAGTCCAAGTATTCAACCACTCCCCCGGCTATGAGCTCGTCCCAAGAAATCTTTCCAGCTTTAAGAAGCTTCATTTCCTCATTGGTAATCCTCGGCTTGCCCTTCTCGACGACTATCAGCGGCCTCCTCGCCCTGCCAGCATCTGTGTTTACGTAGCTCTCGTGGGTGTCCTCGTAATACGTGACGTTTACCTGGGTGGAAAGTTCACCGGTCCTTCGAAGCTCCTTAAGCGTATGGACAAAGTCCAATGGTTTCGGATGTGTGCCTATTAATTTCCCATTAATGTATATGTTCGCATCCATTATAACTCACCTGACCTTTTAATCGAATTTACACCGAGCTCGTACAACATGGGCTCGATGCTCGAATCGTCTATACCAGTTGAAAACTCGCTGGAAATCGCGAGGTTCTTAACCAGACCGCAGTTCGGGCCTTCAGGGGTCTCGCTTGGACATATCTTGCCCCATTGGGTGGGATGCAAATCCCTTGCCTCGAAATGGGGTTGAGACCTGCTCAGGGGTGAAATAACCCTCCTCAAATGGCTGACCACGGACATGTAGTTCGTCCGATCAAGGAGCTGGCTCACGCCGGATCTCCCCCCTACCCAGTTACCGGTGGCTAAGGCGTGCCTGATTCTCTCCGTCAATACATCAGCCCGAACCGCTGTATGAACAGAGGGCTCTTTTCCACGCACCACTGAGCGCTCGAGCTGATATTTAATGTCTCGGGTGAGGTTGTAGAAGGCGACCCTGAAGAGGTCCTCCATTAGATCGCCCGCAAGGCGGAGCCGTTTGTTGGCATAATGGTCCTTATCATCAGGGCCCCGTCGCCCCAAGGCGAGCTCTATTATTCGCACCACCATCCTCCCTAGGTAGTGGGCCTTCCTCAATCTGTCTTCGGGCTCAACCCCAATATGGGGCAGGAGATAGCGGTCAATAACCTGCTCAGCCCGTTTTAACCGGTAATCCCGTGTCTGGCCAGCGGCGACCTTTTTTCCGATTACTTCAATGGCTGCATCAGTGGTCTTAATATCTAGGTACTCCTCTAGGTTCTCCAGGACCGTCTGTAGTATCTCCTGGTCATCGGAGATGGTGCCGACTATCTCCTGGTCGGTCTCCAGGCCAAGGGCCCTCATAAGGATTATGAAGGGTATTTGCCCCGGGACTGAGGGGAAGGACGCTCCGAGGATACCATCCTTGTTCTTTTCCACCGTCACCAGGGCCCTGAATCCGCTTCGCTTGGAGAAGACCTTCGCCACCTCGGTTATCTTCGTGTATTTC
>CAZDSM010000158.1:0-3847 GCA_964508205.1 Candidatus Hydrothermarchaeota archaeon
CAAGCTTGGAAGCGCCGTAGGGCGAGATGGGCTGCTTAGGATGCTCCTCGTCGAAGGGGAGATACTTAACCTCGCCGTATACTGAAGAAGATGAAGCGTTAATTATCTTCTTCACGCTGGAATCCAAGGAAGCAAGTAATACGCTGAGGGTTCCGGTGATGTTCACATCAGTGGTTTTCAGGGGATTGGCTACGCTTACCCTCACCCCCGGCTGAGCTGCTTCATGAATAACGTATTCAACGCTGTTTTCTCGAATTGTCTTCTCCAGCAAATCCTTGTCTCTAACGTCCCCCTGGACTAGATGAAAATTCTTCCTGCCCAAAAAAGGAGCCACGTTCATCCTTTTCATGGCAACATCATAATAAGAATCAAAGTTGTCCAGGCATATTACATGATTGTCGTCGCGAAGCAGAGCTTCGACAACATGAGAGCCTATGAATCCTGCACCACCGGTTACAAGAACGATCATCATAGGCATTATTGGAGTATTACATTAATAAATACCTTGATGAATGGTTGACGGGTGCATCCTAATTAGAACATGAAACTATCGTATTCATCCTTAGAAATGTTCGCCTTCTCCAGCTCCTTGAGCCCTTTTTGTTTTATGGAGTTAATGGTCTCCTTCACCTCCCAGGGAAACACCACCCAGGCGCTGGTTTCCTTGGCGTAGATGTCAGGGGTAAACTTGGAGTGGGGTTTTTTCACTAGAGTAACGACGAAAACTCTGTCGGAACTCTTCTCTTTCAAGTGCTCAAGGGTTGCGATGAGACTTTCCCCTGTATCGGCTATATCGTCGACGAGGAGGACCCTTTTGCCCTGGATGTCAAACTGGGTTGGATGCAGGATTAAAGGCTTTTCAAGATGCTGCCCCACGCCCCTATAGAACTTCACCCTCACCGTGTGAAGCTCGTCGATATCTAGGTAGTCAGAGAGCAGACGGGTGGGTATCCAGCCACCCCTAGCCAGACCGACGATAACGTCGAACTCCAGCTTTTTCCCCCTTATTTCGCTGGCGATTTGCTTACACTGCGCCTCGATGTCGCTCCAGCTGAGTCTGAGGTACTCCATCTGAATCCCACACCGCTTTAGTTACCTCCTGGGGAATATATAATTTTGCAAAAGAGTTATAAGTCGATGCTACCAGAGGAATTCTCATGAAAACCCTCCTCGTAGCGAGCACAAGACCGGAGGTGATAAAGCTCTCCCCCGTTATGAGGGCGCTTGAAAAGCACGGCTTGGATTACCTCTTCGTTACCACCGGGCAGCACTATGACTATGCTTTGTTTGAGGGCTTTATAAGAGACTTGGGGCTCAGAGAGCCGGACTGCAACATAAGGGTAGGCTCTGGCTCCCAGGCCTATCAGACCTCTCGTGCCCTGGTTGCGCTTGAAAAGCTGATGATAAAGAAAAAGCCCAGCGTCGTCATCGTCGAAGGTGACACCAACTCGGTGCTGAGCAGTGCGCTGGCAGCGGTGAAGCTGTGTATTCCAGTAGCTCACGTTGAAGCCGGGTTAAGGAGTCACGATAAGAATATGCCCGAGGAAGTGAATAGAATCGTTGCTGACCACTGCTCCGAGCTGCTGTTTGCTCCAACAGAGACGGCAGGGCTTAACTTAATAAACGAGGGGATAATGCCCGGGAAGATCTTCATCGTTGGCAATACGATTGTAGACGCAACACTGAATAATTTAGAGGTTGCCAAGAGAAAGGGTGTGAGGAAATTCCACGGTGATTACTTGGTGCTCACCCTACACAGAGCAGAGAATGTTGATGACAAGGGAAGGCTCAAAGGGATAATCGAGGCTGTTGATTCCCTAGGCGAAAAGGTTGTATTCCCAGCACATCCGAGGACTGTGAAGAGGCTGGAAGACTTCGGCCTTGGAGAGATGCGTAATATTCATATAATCGAGCCCCTTGGCTACCTTGAGTTTCTGATGCTTTTGAGTAGAGCAAAGGCTGTGCTTACAGATAGCGGTGGTATACAGGAGGAGGCATTGGTACTGAAGGTGCCCTGCTTTACTCTCCGCACCACCACGGAGCGCCCTGAGAGCGTCGAGACCGGAGGGAATATGATAGTCGGAGTTAGGAAAGAAGAGATAATTGCAAGGATCTCTGGCGCACTGCAGGATAGGGAGCGCATTACAATGATGCGGAGGGCAAAGAATCCCTTTGGTGATGGTAAAAGTGGGGAGAGAATTGTTGGCATCTTACGGGACAAATACGAGAAAGATGAGCTCAGCATTCATACGCCTAATTTTACTCGGGGGTTATGGAAGCGAAAGGTCATAAGCGTCAACGAAGAGCTTGAGGGTAAAAGGATCGGGGAGCTGGAGTTAGAAGTGACAAGGGTAATCAATGATGAAAAGGAAATGTTTCCGAGAAAAAAGTTGAAGTTGAAGAAAGGGCAGGTTATTGAGATAATCGAAAAACCTTAGGTTTTCGCTAGGACATCGTAATTTAGGAATTTCTCTAGAGTACTGAGCATGCGCTCGTTCTTCAGGAGCTCTTTGACAAACTCCGAGGGCCTATCCGTATCCTGGTATTTAACCATCAGCTCGTCTATACGCTCCTCGACCGCAAGGTCAAAGAGCTCCTCGAGCTCCTCGTCGCTGAGGGAGTCGAAGAGCTCGCGCAATGCTTCGTGCACCTGGAGCTCGAAGCCTATTTCTGCTCTCCATTTGTCTTCGTAGTGTTTCTTCAAAAAGCTCGCCGAGTAGTTTTCTTCCTCAAGGGCTTTAACGCATGCCTTACCAGCGATTCTCGCGGCTATGCCTCCAGTTATTACTCCTCCTCCGGTGCTCGCCTTGACCTGCCCTGCTGCATCGCCAACGATAAGTGCACGCTCTGCCACGCACCTATCGACGGTCTCGACTGCAAAGGCGCCCCCATTCATCTCCACAATGCTGCTGCCACGGATTTTTTTAGAAGCAACGGGGTGCTGTCTCATGAAACGCCCTAAGTACTCCTTAAGCTTCGCCTTGGGCCTTCGAACCCCAAGGCCGACCTCGTAGGTGTTCTCTTTGGGCAGAATCCATGCGTAGAAGTTGGGGGCATAACGATGGCCGAAGTACACCTCTGCTATATCCCTCTCAACCTCTACCCTGTCTACCTCCACCTGGATTGCAGCAACTATTTTATTCGAAGTCTTCAATCCCAGCTGCCTTGCAATGGTTGAACGCACGCCATCCGCGCCTATTAACAGCTCGGATTCAAGGGTTTCCTCCCCATAGATGCCATCGGCGCGAACTCTGACTCCTTCATTAATGGATGGAGTCCTTACCCCGGTTTTCATCTTGAACTCAGCCCCAGCCCTGGCGGCACGCTTAGCGAGATGCTTATCGAAGAGCTTTTTCTCCACTACACGGGCGCGCTCGACGTTGGAGTAGGCTGTGAATTCTTTACCTATGGGAGAGTAGAAGCGCCCGCCTTTGATAGTGTTGGATATGATGTTTTCATCGAGGGTTAGGCCTAATGCTTTCAACCCGGAGATGCTGTACAAACCCGAGCACTGCACGGGATAGCCGATTTCCTGGTGCTCCTCTATAACGCACACCTTGTAACCAGCGTCTGCTATCTCCTTCGCTGTAATTAGTCCCACTGGACCGCCTCCGACTATGATGACATCGTAATCCATGGTGAGGAGTAATTAGTCTGTGGTATATAATATTACGCTGCAGATGCTCGCCTTGCTGCAATTTGGTAAACTTTATATACCAAGTAAACCAGGTATAAAACGTGAGCGCCGTAATAAAGGTCAAAAAGGAAACCTCCAGGGAACTGACGAAAATCGTCGGGAGACTCACCATAGAACGTGGTAAAAAAGCAACATACGACGATGCCATAA
>CAZDSM010000159.1:0-7442 GCA_964508205.1 Candidatus Hydrothermarchaeota archaeon
AAAAGACTAGTTTTTCATTAATATTTTTTTAAAGGTCTCGACAGTAGCGTTTGTCTTTATCCCGATTGGTGAATAATGGGTTCGCGAGGCCTCAAATCCCAGGTTTCGCAGGACCTGGAGAACTTTATTCGTGGGGGGTACCTCTATTTTCCATGCCATACAAAGTTCGTGGAGGTCGTAGTAGAAGGGTTCCTCGAGCTCTCCCCGTAGGAGTCTTATCGTTTTCAGCCCTGGGTTGTCAACCAGGCCCCAGGCCTCCACGAAGACCTTTTCGAGGAATCCTCTGTCGCACAGCTTACCCAACCACAGGGGTCCGGAGACCCCAAATCTCTCGCCGCATCTGCACATCCTCTTCTGGGGGAAATCTTTGATGTACTCCCTGTTCAAACAGGTCTTGCAGTAATACAGGTACCCCATCTCCGAGAGGGCTTTGTCCGCCTCTTTTTTGCCGTTGGAAACATGGATATATGCTCTGAAGTAGTGCTCATTGTAGTGGGAGAGTAGGCACCTAGCTCCCTTGGTGTACTTGGCGCATGTCCTCGCCATATAGCCGATTAAAATCCTCATTCCAACTTCATGGCAGAACGCAGTTCTCAGGGTCACCGCGCCGTATTTCCTCAGACATGCTTTAGGATGCACACCGCAGAGGGGGGCTGTGTCAGTGGCGGTCACCCCTAGATAGCCACCCCTTTTCAGCGCCATCACGGCGTTGTCAAGGAAGGGTATGGGGGTGCCAAAGGGGTCGATGTCTATGAAATTTAAGCCCTCTATCTCCTGAAGCAGTAGATTCGCCTTTCTGTTGTATGCCTCGACCTTTAATCCATTCAGCTCGGCGTTTTTTAGAATCACCTCCCAGGCCTTCGGGTTAGCGTCGTTAAGAGAAACCCAGCACCCCGCTGCCTTAGCGACCCTCAGGCCCTTAGCTCCCGTGCCAGCTAGGAGGTCTAAAAATTTGATCTTCACCTTCCCTCCAAGCCCCCTGACTACTGCGCAGCAGATATCGCGGTTCAGCTTCATCCTCGGGTTATAAAAAACAGGCTCCGGGATAAGCAGCCTAATTTCGCCCTCTACTACCTCTTTCATCCTACTCCCTACCGGCGAACATGGTCATGGCAATGGCGGCGCATATATGGGAGCAGAGCACTTCCTTGTCTGCATGGATGGAGGCATAAGGGCATGTGCAACTATGTTTGCCATCTCTTCGCAGGATGACGCTGTACTCATCCTTATCCCCTCGTATGGTGAAGTAGACCGCCTTCTCGGTCTCATGGTCCACCCTTACCCCACCATCTTCGAAGAGCTTCCTAGATTTCCTGTAGAGGTCCTTTTTCATATCTTAGAACTCCTTAGAAGGATATTTATTTGTTCACATTAAAAATTAATTTTAATGACCTACGTTTTGGAGAGGGGAAAGCTCAGGGAGATAAAGGAGAAATTTGAGGGCTTGAAGGGGAAGGTCGTGCTTTACTTGTTTACCGGTGACAAGGTGGCCTGTCTCTACTGCAGCGAGATGGAGGAGATCGCCTCTCAAATAGGGAAGCTCTCCCCCCCCTAGTGGAGGTTAAAGCCGGCCTATTCCTGGAAGGCGAGGAGGCAAAGAGGTTCCATGTGCGCCGTCACCCAGCCATGGTCATCAAGAGCGGAAACAACTTAATCCGCTACTTCGGCATCCCCACCCACATGGAGCTGGACCCTTCATAGACGCCATTGTCATAGCCTCAAGCGGAAATCTCCAGTTAAAATTCTTTGAGCGGGTTTCCAAGATTAAGAAGCCAGTCAGCCTCCAGATATTTACCACTCCCACCTGCCCCCACTGCCCCAGCATGGTAAAGCTCGGGGATCAGCTCGCGTTGGCGAACGATAACATCACTGTCGACATAATCGATTCCACGAAGTTCCCGGAGTTAGTGCACAAGTACCAGGTTAACTCAGTGCCGCGGACCATTATCAACGAGCACATGGATTTGGTCGGCGTTGTCCCCGAGAAGGAAGTGGTGAACAAGATCCTAGAGAGCATTCACACCCAAGATTACGCTTACTGATTAAGGTAACCCTTTTAAAAAAGGGGCTAAGCTGAGAGGGGCTGTTAATAGGGTAAGACACCTAAAAATAGCCATGGTTGTCAGCTTTTAATGTACCTATCTTCGCTTCGTATAGCAGTCCCTGCAGTAAACAGGCCTGTCTTCCCGGGGCTTAAAGGGAACTTCGGTTTCTAGGCCGCAGTCAGCGCATGTAGCCGGGTGCATTTGCCTCTGGCCTAAGCCCATGCCTCCCCGTTGCTCCTTCCTCCTAGCCCTACAGGGTTTGCATCTCTTTGGCTCCTGAAAACCCCTGCTCGCATAGAAGTCTTGTTCTTCAGCAGAGAATACATACTCCTGCTCGCAGTCTCCACAAACTAATGTTTTATCTTCCATAGGTTCACCTTATTTTTAACTTCATCCCCAAAAGGAATATTACAGTATATAAAGTATTCGCTCTTAATCAAGACTTTGTTGGTAGGAGTCATAGCATTCTCTCCCTTTGGAGAGGGGCTAGCGAAGCGTCTAATGGGGGGGGGCGTGAAGTTCCAGGGGCACAGGACTAGGATTTTCTCCTCCCTAGGAACTTTTTCATGAGTAGAATCAGGAATAAGAGCCCGAGGAAAGAGGCTGCGTACACCCTCTCCCTGCCCTCTGCCCTTGTAACGTCAATATAAGAGGTCTTCTTCTCCGAGTAGTCGTCGCCCCCCTCTTTCCACTGCAGGATAACATCCACGGGGTAGCGCTGGGTCGAGGCGTCGTCGTCGATATCGGCATGGAAGGCAAGCTCCGCGTTATCCCCGGGCTTTAACAGACTCACGAAGTACTCGTTCCCCGTGGGGGTGAAGGGATAGCTCGCCTTCAATATCGCTTTAAGCTCCTCAGCATCTCTGCTCCCTGTATTGGCAACCTCAAAGGTTACTCTTTTATCCCTAGCATCTGATTCGACCTCGTTGCGAAGGGGGGTTATCTCAAAATCAGCGCTTTCCTCGATGGTAACGGATACAGCACTCTCAATCTCAAAGCGCTTTGCATCCTTGTCCTCGTAGGAAAGTGTTAAGGGCAGGCTGTATCTGCCTGCCTTCGCCTTATCTGATACATCCACTGTAATAGCTGCGCTCCCCTTTCCTTGGGGCGGTATCTCATCTATATAGAGCACTTCAGATTGCCACATCAAGTCCACCGGCGGAGAGGGTTTAGCATAGAGCAGGACATTCCTCACCTCCTCGCTGCCAAGGTTTACGACGCTTATCTTGATCTCTACCAGGTCGCCGGCGCGGATTTTCCTTGGCTCTGAGGACTTCACAACCACTTTTAGCTCAGGTCTGCCGCGGACCTCTATGGTGAGAGGCTCTACCTGCTTGAATCTTGCGAAGCCCCCCTTAGTACCGGTAGCATCGCTGTATCTGGTGTAGGTAAAGACCACGTTAACCGTGTAGCTCCCGGCCTTCGCTCCCTTGTCAACCTCCAGACTAAAGGAAAGGGGCACAGCTTTGTTCTCCACCCACCAATACTCTATCTCTCTTACTTTCTTAGGCTCAGTGGGACTAGTTTTTAGAAAGGGTGCCCCCCCTTCCAGATGAACATAGCCGTCCCTCAAGTCCCCATGCCACGAGTTCAGGGCGCTGAAGGCTATGGTTATGTTATCGCCGGGGTAAACATTCTTAGGGAGGGAGAGATTCTCAAGTATTACGACGCCTTCTCCGCCAACGCCGTTAGCAGGGCTAACCATTGCCAAGGTAACGATAGCCAATAATATCCACTTCATTTTTCTCACCTCACTCAATTGTGCGTTTGAAGGATAGCGATCCTAGGATGAGCATTGAGACCGCGAAGACGATCATAATCGCTATATCAAGGAATAACGCCTCCCAGACAACCCCGCGAAGCATCACCGAGCGCATGGTATCGGTGGCGTAGGTCAGGGGGTTGACTATGGCGAGGGGTTTCATCCAGGAGGGCATGGATTCGAGGGGATATAAGCCGCCGGAGAGGAACCACATGGGTATTATCACGAGTTGCATGCTCAGCATTAGGTGCTCTATCTTCCTGATCTTCGTGCCTATCGCTATGGACATGCCTATGAACCCGAAGGCGGCGATGAGCATGAGGAGTACCATGAGTAGCGCCCCGACTAGTCCGGCCTTCACATTCACGCCTATTAACACCGCCACGAGCAGGGCGAAAATACCTGAGAACAGGGACTGCGTTACCCCTGCGGATGTCTTACCTATGATTATGGATGCCTTAGAGATAGGGGCTGCCATGAGCATCCTCAGGGTTCCGAACTCCCTATCAACCACCAACCCCAGGCCCCCTGAGAACATGGCTGAGAAGACGATGGTCATCATTATAACCCCTGGAGCAAGGAAATCAAGGTACTCTATCCCCCTGCCATAGAGGGTGTTTTTATTGAGGTTCAAGTTGCTTACCCCGTTTATGCGGATATCCTCCGAGAACCCGCCGGTTGCTGTGGTGATATGTGTGAAGGCAGCACCGGAGATTTGTGGTGAGGTTTCATCAAGGCTGAACAGGACCTCCACCACCCTACCCTTCTTCAAACCCTCTCCGAAGCCAGGGGGAAGGTAAAGGATGGCGTATACCTTTTTTTCTTTGAAAAGCTTCACAGCCATAGCGTAATTTGTGGTCGTGGTTATCTGAAGCACACCCTCTTTTTGCAGAGCGCTGACATAGTCTCCGGCAAGAGGGCTGAAGTCATCCTGGACAATGGCTACCGGAACCCTTTCTATATCCCCTCCGAAAGCGAAGCCGAAGATTATAATCCACAACAATGGGAAAACCAGGCTCCTAACCAGGGCGAACAAGGGATTCTTGGCCCATATCAGCATCTCCTTCTTCCAGACCACGTAAACCCCATGGAACATTTTATCCTTTCACCATCTTTTTTATGAAGGCCTTGGCAATGCCTTCGCCTTTTTCCTCTCTAATTTCTCTGCCCGTGTAGTGGATGAAGACATCCTCCAGAGTCGGTTCGCGTAAAGCCACGGATGAAATTGTTAGGCCCATCCTTTCTGTGAGCTTTAGAATCCTCGGCAGCGCTGCCTCCCCTCTAAGAGCGCGGAGCCTGACTGTACCGTCTTCGAGCACCTGAGGCGAGTACTCCTTTACCTCTTTTACAAAGGCTTCTTTTTTATCCACCCGTAAATCGATCACGTCGCCCTCGCCTATCTTGTCCTTGAGGTTCGCAGGGGCGTTGATGTCTAAAATTTTACCGTAATCGATTATCGCAACCCTGTTGCAGAGATAGTCTGCTTCTTCCATGTAGTGCGTCGTTAAGAAGATGGTTATTCCCTTTTCTTCGTTGAGATACTTGATGTGGTCCCATATAACCCGTCTCGTCTGTGGATCCAAGCCCTGGGTAGGCTCGTCCATGAAGATTATTGAGGGGTTGTGGAGGAAGGCTTTTATTATCTCAAGCCTTCGCTTCATGCCACCAGAGTAGATATCTACTTTGTCGTCTATCCTCTTCTCAAGGCCTACAAGCTTCAGAAGCTCAGGAATTCTCTTAGAGGCATCTTTTTTAGGGACGTTGTAGAGGTCCGCGTGAAACTGAAGGTTCTCCCTAGCGGTGAGGTCGTTTTCCAGTACAATCTCTTGGGAAACGATGCCTATGCTTCGCCTCACCTCAGTTTGGGCCTCGAGGATGTTGTGGCCGTTCACCTTCGCGGTACCGGATGTAGGCAGAAGCAGGGTGGTCAGCATGTTGATCGTTGTGGTCTTTCCGGAGCCGTTGGGTCCGAGGAAGCCGAAGATTTCGCCTTTCTTAACAGCAAAGCTTACTCCGTCAACTGCCTTTAAGCCGTTGAACTCCTTGGTCAGCTCATAGATTTCGATTATGTTCATTTTGACCCCCCAAAAATCCTGAGTTAGTGAACAGTTGGATGTCCTTGTTACCACTCTTAATAGGCCCTTTCCTCCACCTCATTTATCAGTTCCCCCAGAGCGAGGGTGTGATACCACGAATCCTGGATAAGTGTATTTAAAAGCTTTATGATGCCGTCATCCTCTAATAATTCAAGGTATTTTGAGTAATCTAACACGAAGAAGCGCTTCTCTAGGGCGATTGCTTCATGAAGCATTTTCAACAGTTCTTTCTTAGATGCCAACCTTTTAACCTCCATGAAACATTATTTATTTTGATGACTTATAAAGCTTAAAGTTGCGAAAACAACGATGCCCATAAACAAAATAAAAGCAGTGAGCTGGAACAATCTGGGGTAACCCAGGGAATCGGCAGCTAAGCCCAAACCCATAGAGCCCACGGCTATTCCGAGGTCGAAGTTCGAGGTGAAGACAGCCATAGATGTGCCGCGATTTTTTGGCTTTATGTTGTCTATTACCATGGCAGAGAGCACAGCGTAGGCTGAGCCGAAGCCGAATCCATAGGCCACGGCTGAGATGTAGAGTCCATCTATCGAAGCGAATAATGAGACTGAGTAAATGCCTGCAACTGTTAAAAGCATCATAGGTACAATCACATTGATCCTACCCACTTTATCGGAGAGCTTGCCCATAACTGGCCGGGTAATTATCGTCGCAACGGCATAGACGGCGAAAAACCCTCCAACCAGGGTGTAGCTTATCCCCTGGTTTATCATGTGTACCGGAATAAAAGCTACGACCACGCCGTAGCTCACGGTCAGGATAAAAATACCATAAGATGCTAGGAGAACCCCTCGGTTCCTCACGGCGTTTGAAAAGCCTTCCAACAGGCTATCTGGGCTCTTAGCTACCTGGTCTCTATGCATTAGCGCTGCTAAAGCGAGGGAGAGGAATCCAAACCCAGAGGCAAGATAAAACGTATTGTCGAAGCCGACGATGTCAACGAGATAGCCGCTCAACGCAGGGGCGATAGCAGTGGCTATCATAATAGAGACCCCGTAAACCCCCATGGCTTCGCCTAACCGCAGCTTTGGAGACAGCTCAGCTACAATGGCGAAAGCAGCGATGGTGAAGGCTCCTATGCCGAGGCCATGGAGCATCCTGGCGAATATTAATGCCCTAGGATTTGAACTCATGCTGTAGAGCAGGGGGGCGAGGGTGAAGATGAGGGCACCAATGAGCAACAAATTCTTCTTAGAGTGTTTGTCAGCGTAGCTCCCGTAGGGTATCCTTGAGAGCACCGCTATGAGGGCGAAGATTCCTATTATCACCCCTATTTCACCCTCCCCTGCGCCCAACTGCTTTGCATAGGGCGATATTATGGGGAGGAGCATGTGGAAGCTCATGAAAAAGGCGAAGGTAGAGGCCGCTAGAACATAGAAATCCCTAGTGTAAAGCTTTTCACCCATCTGTGTAACATCTACATTTGTTCTAATTAAATCTACTTTATTATAGGTCTGCGTCAAAGGATAGAAATTATATGGTGGGTATAGAATCGGAATTCAAACAAAAATGTTTAGC
>CAZDSM010000160.1:0-3901 GCA_964508205.1 Candidatus Hydrothermarchaeota archaeon
CTGAATTCATAACCGTTAGGTTTTTATAGTATACCTATTTAAGTTTTTCTGTTAAATTTTGCTACAAAAAAATTGGAGAATTTGGAGAATTTCCAATTTTGCGGAGAGCACATGAAAGAGATTACTTTAGATAAAGTGACAGGTGTTTTGACACTTGCTATGGCAGTAATTGTTTGGCAATTTGCAGTAGGTGTAGTACCCCTCGTACTTCCGTCGTTTGCAGAAGCAGCTCCTGATTTTTATAAGGGAACACCATCACCAACAGAGGTTTTCGGGTCTACTAGTGAATACACGAAATCAGGAGAAATATTTGTGCACATGGCATGGAGTTATTCACGTTTTTTCATTGCATATATACTAGCTGCTTTAATTGGTATACCCTTAGGTATAGGGATGGGTTATTCTGATACCCTGAGGACAGTCACGATGCCACTAGTGAACCTGATACGCCCAATCCCACCAGTTGCAAAAATCCCGATTAGTATTCTCTGGTTTGGTCTTGGCGAGTTTCAAAAATGGTTTATAATCTTTTTTGGTGCCTTCTTTCCTATTCTGATGGATACCATGGGTGGTGTAATGACCGTGGAGCGAAGGCATCTACATTTGGCGAATATGCTGGAGGCTAATGAATGGGTAAAATTTAGGAAAGTCGTTTTACCCGCGGCCCTCCCAGCTATAGTGACTGGTTTAAGGATTGGTATGGCTATTGGTTTCGAATGTCTCGTAGCGGCTGAGCTTGTGGCGCACAGGGGTGTGGGATTGGGTTTCTTGATTGAAAGGGGAAGGTATGTTTTAGCGTATGACCAGGTTGTAATGGGTATGTTGAGCGTAGGTGTTCTGGTATTTCTCATGGATGCTGCATTTAGACGTGTCGAGAAAAGGGTACTCAGGTGGAAATATGCATAATTTTATTTTGGAGGATTGAATGGTGAGTATAACCGTTAGGCTTTGGAAATCGCCAAAAGTAAAGTCTGTTTTAATTATGTTAGTGCTAATAGGTCTTTGGGAAATATTTGCAAAATATATTATACAACTGATTCTTCCACCTCATAGGCTTTTCTCATTCGCAAGTGTAGTGCCAGGACCAAGTGATATCATTATGACTCTTCCTAGGACTCCGGAGTTGCTTGACCAAATGACTATAAGCCTTTATCGCTATTTCGGAGGTTTTCTTAGCGGTGTTTTCCTGGGTCTTCCAATAGGTATAGCGATGGGCTATTCACCCCGTCTAGCTAGCGCAACTGAACCACTAGTAAACGTAGTACGTGCAATTCCACCTCTCGCATGGATTCCTATCAGCATAGTCTGGTTCGGTATATCTGACGTCCAAAAATTTTACATAATTTTTTTAGGTTCATTCTTCACTGTTGTGATCAACACAATTCCCGCCATAAGAGACGTAGAGAAGAGATATATTATAGCAGCTGGTACGTTAGGGTGTGATAGAAAAAGAATGTTTACTAAGATAATATTACCGGCAGCCTCTCCCCTCACACTTATGGGCATACGAATCGCTATGGGCGTAGCTTGGATAGCTCTTGTAACAGCTGAACTTGTAGCGGCGAGTGACGGGCTTGGTTTCATGATAGAGGACTCACGATTAATGCTCGACACAGAGAAAATATTTATTGGTATGATAGCGATAGGTCTTATGGCGTCTGCTATTGATTTAATAATTGTGAGAATCCAGAATTTCTTAACCCCTTGGTACAAAGAAATAGTTATAGGTTAATTGCCTTCAAGCTAGAGTAAGAAAAAGATAGAAATAGTGATTTTTTCTGTCCCTGATTCGAATGGAACAGGAACATATACTTTATAGTTTACAGTTAATCATTTAGTTAATAAAGTTAATTTTATTAATAGGGGTGAAATTACCCATAATATCCCTATTTTTACATTGTAGTTAATATACGTGAAAACTATGATATTGTTGATTTCTATAATGCGCTATAAAGGCTTTGACACAATCAAAACAAAACCTTTTTATCCTCTCCCGACTAGCTCTTCTTGATGCATAAAAAGGAGAAGGAGTTTTACGATAACTGCATCAGCGAGCTCAAGGAGGCTGCGGCCGAGGGCCGGGAGAGGATTAAAGTCCTTGAGCAAGCGCTTTTGGAAAAGGATGAAGCTGTCAATGCAATCAAAAAGAAGACCGCGAAGGCTAAGAGGATGATGAATAAAAAAAATCGGAAGTTTATTAAGGTGTCGACCGAGAACGCGGATTTGAAGGCTAAAATCGAGCCCCTTACAAGGAGAGAGGACATGGCTAACGAGCTGAACGAGCGGATACGGGGGCTCGAAGTCGAGGAGAAGACCCTGCAGCGTTTCCTCGAGGAGAAAGACAAGGACATCGCCCAGAAGAACGATGCCCTCGTTCAAAAGGATGATAAAATCGAGATCCTTAAGGACAGCATCAACAGGCTGGAGCTTGAGAAGGGGGAGCTGATTAAAAAGGTAGAAAAGCTGGAGAAACTCTTTTAATTACAAACCGAAACCTATATGTAGCCAATAGTTATCTATAGTGGGTATGTGGTAGATATAACTACTATACAACTGAACAAAAGCACTAGGGAGCGGCTCTTGGAGATTGGAATGAAAAAGGAGACCTACGACGACCTCATCAACAGGCTCATCGATTTTTACCTAAAAGTTAGAATGAAGGGAGACTGAGGTGGATCAGCTAGCCTTAAGCCAGTTCGATTCAGTCCAAAGCATCAGGGGAAAATCAGAGGATACTCCCAAAAATAATAATACGCGTGTATCACGGAAAAAAGTGGAAGCGAAGATTCACGGCCACATACGGCTTCAGAGTGCCGAGGAGCTTCTCAAGCGCGTGGATACCGGCTTTGGACAAAAGACCCGCGCTCCCTTCCAGGCAGTGGTGGAGGGTGTTCAGAACGCTGCCGATGCTATCGACAAGGCCAGGGAAGCCCTCCTGAAGTCCTCGGGTACGGACGACTACGACGCTAGGATAGATGTTCACATAGATGTCATTGATAAATCTAGGGGGGAGCTGAGGCTGAGCATCCTCGACAACGGCATCGGCATACCCAGGGGAAAGGTCAAGATCATCGTGAGGGCCGGGGGCACTGGTACCATCGAGTACAAGGCTTCTCGGAGCCAGCAGGGCATAGGCTGGAAAGCTGCGGCGATATACGCGAACCAGAGCACCGGCAAGCCCCTGGAGATAATAAGCAAGACCTTCTCTGAAAGAAAGGCTCACCGCCATGTATACGACTACGGGAAGGGGAAGGTTACTAAAGTGGTTGAGGATACCTACGACGGAGATTTCCTAGAGTACGGAACCAGAATGAGCATCAATCTCGTGGGCAACTATCCCCGTACCAAGGGGAATATAATGGAGTTTATCAAGCGCATGGCCGCAATACATCCATATATCACCTTCATCCTCAGGGAGAATGGCACGGTAATAGAGTACGAGAAGCGCAGCGACATCGGCATACCTATACCCTCCGTCATACCACCCCACCCGAACAGCGTTGATGTTGGGCAGCTGAAGGATCTCCTCGCATATCAGTCCAGGATAAGGAGCATCAGTCTCTCTGGATTTCTGAAGCGAAACTTCTGCAGGATCGGGGATAAGAGCATCAAAGAGTTAATCGAGAGGGTAACCATCCTTCAGCACTTTGATGAGCAGAAACTATTCGCTGGGGATATCATAAAACGCGTTGCTCAGAGCCAGAAGGTCCAGGAGCTCAAAAAGGACCGTGGAAAGTTGCGGGCTTACCTGGAGAAGACCCTGGTAAGAGACGTGATAATCGACTATGATTATGCTTCGAAGCTGGTTAAGAAGGGAAGACTCTCCCCAGGATGCAACATCCGCGCCCTTAGCAATGAGGAGCTTAAGAGGTTTTTCACCCTCGATGGCATGTTTAAGGTG
>CAZDSM010000161.1:0-6927 GCA_964508205.1 Candidatus Hydrothermarchaeota archaeon
GGTGTGAGGAGGAGGGAATATTCGACGAGGAAAATGAGGACCCCTTGAGCGAGTTCAATTTTACTATAACCAGCACTCCGATTAAAGTCCAGCATAAGATGAACGTCATCCAACCCGCGAACAGCAGCAAAGTAGTCATCATGTCTGGAACGCGGTTTGAATCAGAAGACATTGAGAAGATGCGTAGCCTACCCATGAAAAAATTTGGAGATCTTATGTGGGAGTTGCGCTTCACCCTCGGTTCAATGCCCCCGGATTTCAATTTGGGGATTCCAGTGGATGTCCTCGAGTCTTTCGTAATTACCACCGCGATATACCTTGACGGCCTGACCAAGGACAGGTTTATGACCGCGATAGGTGACGTGTACAAGTCCAAGTTATTGGCCTCCTGGAAGCTCCAGGAAAGGTTAGGGGAATGATCTCAGTCATCGGCGGCACAGGGAAGATTGGATTTGGGCTGGTGATGCGCTTCGCTCTCGCTGATGAGGAGTTGGCCATCGGCTCAAGAAATCTTGAAAAAGCAGCCCGAGCCGTGGAGAAAGTTAGGGCAGCTGTCCCTGGGGCAAGGGTTGTCGCCATGGAAAACCAGGAGGCAGTCTCTAAAGGAGATATCTTGTTTTTGACCATACCCTACAGCGCTCAGAAGAGTACATTGAAATTCCTGGAAAGGGTATTGGAGGATAAAATTCTGGTAAGCATGGTCAACCCCTTCAGACGCATTAACGGTGAGTTTAGGAGCATACCTATCGAAGAGGGCTCAGCTGCCGAGGAGGCCCAGAAGGCACTCCCTAAGGTAAAGGTGATAAGCGCCTTCAAAAACATCAGCTCAGAGATGTTCCTGGATGTAGGCAAGCCCTTGAGTTGTGATACTGTCGTGTGCAGTAATTACGAGGGCCCCAAACGGAAGGTGATGGACCTAGCTAGAAAGCTGGGAATAAAGCCCCTGGATGGGGGGAAACTAAGGAACTCCAGGCATCTTGACGCGATAACTGTTCTGCTGCTGAACCTCAATTCTAGGTACAAGGCAAGTACGTGTTTCAAGATAGACGGCTTATAGGAGGGGTTTAACTCGCATCAAGTCCCTCGCTACAGTGGTTCTCGGAAATATACTTCTGGCCTGGTTCAACAGTACCTCGTCCTTTTTATATCGCGAGCTGATATGGGTTAAAAAGAGCTCCTTTGCATCGCCTTTTTTAGCGATTTCAGCTGCATCAATGCAGGTGGAGTGATAAGTTTCTCTGGCATTTTTAGCGAGGGATTCGTCGAAGGTGGCGTCGTGGATTAAAGTGCTTCCATCACAGCTGCTTAGTATCCCATCGATGGGCCGCGTGTCTGAGGAGTAAAGCACCTTATAGCCTTTTTTCCTCTCCCCAAGGACGTCCTCGGGCTCCACCCAGTGCCCATCAATCTTAACCCTCCCACCCCTTTGCGGCCTCGAGTACGCTGGGCCTGGTTTTATTCCAAGTTTCAGGGCCTTATCGATTAGGAACTCCCTACCTTTTATCTCCTCAAAGAGCAATCCATAGGTCGGAATCGAATGGTTTACTTCAATGCATCTTATGGTGCATCTTTCATCCTTCAGGATGAAGTTCCCGGTAATCCTCTTGGTCCTGATATCGAAGGATAACTCGTACTCCCCAAGGTCGAGGACGTTCCCAATGAGGTTCTTAATACCCTTGGGCCCGTAAACCATTAGTTCTTCGCTACGACCTGCGAAGGACATGGTCTGGAAGAGACCTGGAAGCCCTAAAAAGTGGTCCCCGTGATAGTGGGTTATAAAAATTTTCTTCACTTTCATGTAGCTTGTCTTGGAGCGTATAAGTTGCCTCTGCGTACCTTCGCCGCAGTCCCAGAGAAGCACTTCGTCGTGATATTTCAATGCAATGGAGGAGTGACCCCTCTCCGAGCTGGGTACTGCAGCTGTGGTTCCGAGGAAGATTAACTCCATTTACGCATCACCAGGATTTTCCGCGTTAAGCTTCGGTGCACCCTCTCCAGGTGTTTTTCAATTATCTGGAAGCCCACTTTTTTCGCGTACTCTTCTACCCCCACTACATGGGGGGCAACAAGGCACGCATACTTACCCTCCTTTAGCATCTTATAAAAAGATTTAACGGACTCCCTATATAATTCATCAAGGAGCAAACCCTTGGTGCTCGCGGAGATGCCGTAGGGTGGGTCGGTAGCGAGGGCGTCGAAAAAGTTTGGGTACTCCTTCCATAGCTCCCGGACGTCCGCGACGCTGATTTTATATTTTATACCGTAGTGCTTGAGGTTCTTTCCGCATCCCTGGACCATCTCAGCATCGATGTCACAGCCATAAACATCGGCGCCCATCAGCCCTGCTTCTAGGAGGAATCCTCCCGTGCCGCAGAAGGGGTCTATGATCTTTTCTCCAGGTTTAACCCTCGTTAAATTAACCACCGCCCTCGCGGTCCTAGGGAGGAGCACCCCTGGGTGGAAGAAGGGCCTATCCTTCGGGTGCCTCCTTGGATACCTTGTACCAGGTAATGAGTGTATCAGCCTACCCAAGATAAATCTGTCAGTTAAGAAACCGACAATCAGACAGCTAGTTTGCGAAAGGTCTACTCTCTTACCTATTATCCCCCCCATCTCCCTCTCCAACTTGTCTCGTTTAAGGTCCTTTGAGTGCTCCCCAATCCTTTTTATCCTGACTGCAAAACCATCGCTGACCCGTTGGATGATACTCCTCGTGAGGGACAGGATATCCTTGTAAGTGGGGTCGCAGTATCCGAGATACTCGTACACGCCGTGGGTCATCCCCAGCCTGGGGGGTATATCCCCTAAATCCCCGGCTTCCACCACGAGCACCTGTTCATAGGAGTGGAGGACCTCGAAGCTTATGTCCATGCTCTCTAGGACAGCTAAAACTTCGGCCCGGGGAATGGTGCAGTTTTCCCCTGTGAGATGGAATATAAAGGCCATAATTAAATTACAGCCCCCTCAGGGCTTCCGCAATCAGGGGGGATACGGTGATAAAACTTACTTTGGAAGGTATCGTGTTTGTAGCTACCACGTCAACGGCGCCAGCAGAAAACAGCTTAGATATCACGTTGCTGGTCAGCACAGGGTGGACGCATCCCAAGAGCACGTTGAGAGCACCCTGCCCCTTTAACATGTGGATGGCCTCCAGCATGGTACTACCGGAGTCGATCATGTCATCAACGAGGATGACATCCTTCTCCGCTACGTCAAGGCTCTTCGGCTTCACTTCGACCTTCCCGGGGGCAAGCCTATTCTTCTCAAGATAATCATGCGGACACTCAGCCACTACCGCGACATCCTTCGCCATTTTCAGGGCACATTCATCAGGGGCGATGACTATAGGTGAGGTCAATTCATGGGTCTTGAAGTAATCCCCCAGAAGGGGCGAGGCATCCAAGTTATGGGAGGGTATATCAAAGAAATCCAGGATCGTCTCCTCATGGATGTTCACGGTTATGAGCTCATCGATTTCGAGGGACAGGTGCTTCGCAAGAACCTTGGAGCTTATCGCTTCGCCAGATTTAAAGCGCTTGTCCTGCCTTCCGTATCCAAAATATGGCAACGCAGCAGTCACCTTTGAAGCCCCGAGGTCTTTAATGGTGTCCGCAAGGGTGATCAGCTCCATGAAGTTCGCGTCTTGAGGATGAGATGTGGACTGGATTACGATGCAGTGCTTATCAGCGACGTCGCTGTCAACGCGGAGATAGCGCTCCCCATCTGGGAAGCTCTTTATTGTCAGCCCACCAATTTCTATTCCAAGCTCGTCAGCGACCTCCCTTCCTAACGCTTGGCATACATTACCTGAAAAAATCAAGTCTCCTGACATATCTCAAAAATCTTTGGAATGTGATATATAAAGTTTAGTAAAGGTATATAAGGGTGATATGCGTAGAATTTAATGCTGGATTTATCTATGAAACTCATGAAATTTAAGACCACTGAGAAAGTGAAGGTTCCAAAGAATCTTATAGACCAAGTTATCGGTCAGAACCACGCGGTTGAGATAATTAGGAAGGCGGCCAAGCAGAAGAGGCATATCCTGCTTATAGGAGCGCCGGGTACCGGGAAAAGCATGCTTGGCCTAGCCATGTCTGAGTTGCTGCCGGTTGGGGAGCTTGAGGACATTATAGTTCACCCCAACCATATGGATAAAAACAACCCAAGAATAGAGGTGCTGAAGGCAGGGGAGGGAAAGAAGATTGTGGACAGCTTTAAGGAACGGAGAAAGAAGGCTGAAGCCCCAATAAACCTGATGTTCAAGATGTTGTTCATATCCATATTAATCCTGGTGGTATACTACGCCATTATCCTCGGTAATCCCCTTGTACTCTTCGCGGGGATTATAGCTTCCGTCTTTCTGCTCATGGGCCGGCAGTACATCAAGGTGAAGGAGGACGTCCTCATCCCCAAGTTGCTGGTGGACAACTCAGATACTGATAAGGCGCCATTTATGGACGCCACGGGTTCCCACGCGGGAGCATTGCTCGGAGATGTTAGGCATGACCCCTTCCAATCAGGGGGCTTGGAAACCCCCTCTCACGAGCTGATAGAAGCAGGGGCGATTCACAGGTCCAATAAGGGCGTACTGTTCATCGATGAGATAGCAACCTTGGGCATCGAGTCCCAGCATAATCTCCTTACCGCAATGCAGGAGAAGAAGTACTCTATCACCGGACAGAGCGAGCGCTCAAGCGGGGCCATGGTTCGCACCAAGCCGGTACCCTGTGGTTTCATCCTTGTTGCGGCCGGCAACCTTGAGGCGGTTAGCAAAATGCATCCCGCCTTGCGCTCCAGGATCAGGGGATATGGATACGAGATATACATGAAGGACATCATGGAGGAGAACCCAGAGAACCTCAACAAACTGGTCCAGTTCGTGGCACAGGAGGTATGTAAGGATAAGAAAATACCCCATTTCACGAGGGACGCTGTCATGGAGATAATTAAGGAGGGTAAGCGCAGGTCCGGGAGGCGGGGCAAGATAACCCTCAAGCTTCGGGGATTAGGGGGCTTGGTTCGCTCCGCGGGAGATGTGGCGAGGAGTGAGGATGCGAAGATTGTCACGCCTGAGCATGTTATCAAGGCCAAAGGTATCGCCAAGACCCTTGAGCAACAGATAGCTGACAGATACATAAGCATAAAGAAGGACTACCATGTCTATGACATCGAGGGAGAGAAGGTGGGAATGGTTAACGGTCTCGCGGTTATCGGGGACGACAGCGGCGTAATACTGCCCATCGTAGCGGAGATAGCTCCCGCCCAGAGCAGGGATGAGGGCAAGATCATAGCCACTGGGAAGCTAAAGACCATTGCCCGAGAGGCGATTCAGAACGTGAGCGCCCTCATCAAGAAGCACACAGGTAGGGACATATCCAATTACGACGTCCACATCCAATTCCTCCAGACATATGAGGGTGTTGAGGGCGACAGCGCCAGCATATCCGTAGCTACTGCGGTTATCTCTGCCCTGGAGAGCATACCCATCAACCAAGATGTGGCAATTACTGGCAGCCTGAGCGTCAGGGGCGATGTATTGCCTGTTGGTGGTATCACCGCTAAAGTTGAGGCAGCCATTGCCGCTGGTATAAAGAAGGTTATCGTTCCAGAGGCAAACATGGGGGATGTTTTGCTGGACAAGAAGAGCCAGAGCAAAGTCGAAATTCTACCTGTGAAGAACCTTTCCCAGGCCCTTGAGTACGCCTTCGCCTGGGGCAGCGACAGAGAGGGATTCCTAGAAAAAATTAAGGATCTTCTTCCTATTCCTAAAGGCATCAAGAAAACCGCTCCCAAAAAACACGGAGCCTAATTTTAAGCCATGTGGGACGTTGAAATCCAGAAGATCTTCGAATTACCAGCCAGATTCATCGATGTCACCCTGCAAACAGTAGAGATCAACAATATCCTATTAAAGGATGGAGTAGCCAAGGACGTAAAATCTGGGCAAGTTCAAGGAGTAGGGGTCAGGGTACTAAACCGTACTTGGGGTTTCGCATCTACCAACAACATTGATGATTTTCTCGCCATAGCTGAGAAGGCTTACAGGGGATCTAAAAACGGACGGGAAATAAAATTTTCAGCTGGAATAGCCGTGGAGGATAAGGTACTGGTTAAACCAGCGAAGGATCCCTGGGAAGTAAGCTTCGGAGAGAAGAGGGAACTTCTGCATCAGGCAGAGGAGGAATTAAGAAATTACAAGGAGGTAGTGAGCTCCTCCATATCTTATGCTGATTCTAAATCATCTATCCTTTATATGAATTCCGAGGGGAGCGAAATATATGCAGAGTATCCACGGGTAGCGTTTTCAACATACGTCTTCGCTAAAAAAGATGGGAAGATTCAGGGGGCTTCTGAAAGACTTGGCTGCGTCGGGGGCCTGGAGCATCTGAAAGGATATCTCGGGGCCGCTGATGAGGCTGCGAGGAAGGCTGTAAGACTCCTTCATGCAAGGGAGGCACCCAAGGGCGACTACACCGTCATCCTCGACCCCAGGCTGAACGGGGTATTCATGCATGAAGCAGTAGGGCACGCTGTCGAAGCCGACCACGTTATTCAGGGAGAGTCCATCCTCGAGGATAGGTTGGGCGAGAAAATAGCTTTTGAAGATGTAACCCTATATGATGATCCAACCCTGAAGAACTCCTTTGGATTTTATTTCTATGATTCTGAGGGCACAAGGGCTGTGAAAAAAGCAGTAATAGAGGGAGGTGTATTGAAAGCTTACCTACATTCCAGAGAAACCGCCTCCACCATGAACCAGGAAGTGACTGGGAATGCCAGGGCGCAGAGCTTCAATTATCCACCAGTCGTCAGGATGAGCAATACCTATCTTGCCCCGGGGGATTATCGATTCCAAGAGATGATTGAGGACATCGACTTCGGGGTTTATCTGAAGGGCTCCGGGGGCGGTGAAGTGGACACTGC
>CAZDSM010000162.1:0-1991 GCA_964508205.1 Candidatus Hydrothermarchaeota archaeon
CTTCGACTTCGGAGGCCTCGGAAGCATTTTTGAGTCCTTCTTCGGAGGTCAGGGCTACAGGCGCGGCCCCCGGAGAGGCGCTGATCTAAGGGCGAACATGGAGATAACCCTGGAGGAAGCCGCCAAGGGTGTTGAGAAAAAACTCTCGTTTTCGAAGATGGAGAAGTGTAATTCCTGTGGGGGGAGTGGTGCCAAGGCCGGTACCTCGCCAAAGACATGCCCCACATGTAAGGGGCAGGGACAGGTAGGCTACACCAAGCGAACCCCCGTCGGGCAGTTCACCAGCGTAGCCCCCTGCAACAACTGCGGCGGTAAGGGCAAAGTAATTGAAACCACCTGTCCAAGCTGCGCTGGAAACGGCAAGGCGCGCAAGCCTAAAAAGCTCAAGGTAAAGATACCCCCCGGCGTAGACTCTGGTTCAAGGCTTAGGCTCGCGGGGGAGGGCGATGCTGGAGGACGAGGCGCATTGCCAGGGGACCTCTACGTGGTCGTTTACGTAAAAACCCATGACCTCTTCATCCGGGAAGGGGAAGACCTTTACCTGGAGCTGCCTTTAACCTTCAGCCAGGCGGCCCTAGGGGACAAGATAACGGTCCCCACCCTCAACGGAAGCGCTAAGATGCGCATCCCCCCTGGGACCCAGTCGGGCATGGTTTTCAGACTCCGCGGAAAAGGCATGCCCAGCACGCGAATCTACGGGAAAGGCGACCTCCACATCCGGGTCCAACTCGTCACCCCAAGGAAGCTGAAGGATGAGCAGAGGCGTCTTATCGAGGAACTCTCCAAATATGAAGAAAAGGAAATCAAGACCACGCGAGGGGTTTTCGACAGGGTCGTTGACGGAGTAAAGAACTCTTTCTCTTAACTTGTAAAGCGATAAAGTTATATTCGATTCTTAGAAATTAAGAAGTATGAAGGAGCTTTTCTTAGTACTCCTATTTTTTTTAACTGCCGGAGCCGTAGCTCCCCAGTACGACGTAATACTGGTCAGGAGCGACCTTCCCCTGGACTGGGTCATCGCCCAAGCCTACACCCACAACTCAGGGGTACCCATTATCGCCACTAAGCCCGACCACCTTGATGAGGACGTCAAGGAGCAGCTCTCAGGATACCTCAGGTCAGGCTTTAACAATCTCGTTATTATTGGCGGCGAGCAGGCTATATCCCCTGGGATAAAATCCAAGCTGGACGGCATGGGATTCCTAACCCACAGGATAAGCGAAGGGGATAGGTACGGCACCTCCGCCAGGGTCGCCATAGAGCTCTTCGGCCAGATCGAAGGAGCTGTGCTGGTGAACGGGGAGGCCTATGAGGGCCTGCTGATGGCCGAGAGGGTTGCCGCCTCAATTAGCGGGCCTATACTGTTTGTGAAGGAAGACGAGATTACCCCGAGCGTGGAGAGTGCCCTTGTAAATCTGGGAGTGAAGAAGATATACATCATCGAAGGAACATCCGGGGAAATCATGGATGCACTGCTGCCCAAGGGCTACAAAGTGGAAGTCGTTGAGAGCGAATGGATTGAGGCGGGCAGCCCTTATAATTCCTTATACATCGCTTTTGTCCTGGGCCTTCTCCTTGGGGCAGCTTTGGCCTTAATAGGGCTGCGCTTTAAACGATACAGGGCTAGAGTACCTATGACGATACTGACCAAAGATGAGGAAAAAATCGTTAAAGTCATACTGGAACACGGAGGAGTCCTAACCCAGGATAAGCTACCTGAAAAGACGGACTTATCTAGGCCAAAGATAAGCAGGATAATCATGGATCTCGCGGGTCGGGGCATAGTCTCCAAGAAACCCCATGGAAAAACACAGAAATTGACGATTAAAAGGGATTTTTACGAAGAAAAGAGAACTTTATAGCTATTTAAGCGTATTTTCAGTATAAGAAATGGTATGGAATGGTTATAACCCCTAGTTAACGGCAAAACATCTTTTATTTTTCGCTTCTCTATGGCATTGAAATCGTTTCACCGGAAAGATTAAAATACC
>CAZDSM010000163.1:0-3787 GCA_964508205.1 Candidatus Hydrothermarchaeota archaeon
CGAGGAGTTGATAAGGCTGGCGGGGCTATTCTTCCTGTATCTATTCGCCCTGTTCTTAAGCATAATGCTCTTCACTCTGATAGGATACCAGCCCCTGGATTCAATATCCATGGCTTTTTCTTCCATGTTCAACATAGGGCCAACGCTGGTCAATCCCGCTGAATGGTATGACTTGGGCTCCCAAGCGAAAGTTATATTAATAACTGCGATGTGGATAGGTAGATTGGAAATATTCCCCGCTTTCGCATTGATAAGCTCACTGCTCATTATAAGCAGGAGGGAAAAGACATCTACATAATAATAATAGGCGCTGGAAGGGTTGGAAGACATCTAGCGAGGATCCTCGTGGAGAACAAGCACGAGGTCGTTATCATAGAGCGCAACAAAGACCTGAGTCAGGGGCTTTCTAGAGATATGGATGCCCTCGTTATAAACGGCGATGGTACGCAGCTCAAGACTCTGGAGGGGGCGGATGCGAAGAGCGCCGATGCCCTTGTCGCAGCGACCGGCAAGGACGAGATTAATCTCTTATCAGGCCTGGTGGCGAAGAACCTAGGGGTGAAGACCGTTATCTCCCGAGTGAGCAACCCCGAGTACAGGGAAGTCTTCAAGAATCTCGGCATTGACTTCGTAATCAGCCCCGAAGTCACGGCGGCAGAGTACATTGATAAGATCATCCGTCGACCCTCGGCTATTGGCCTCGAGATCCTCGGGCGCAGCGATGTCGAGATCCTGGAATTTGTCGTAAACGGGGGGTCGAAGATGGCAGGCCACGAGGTGCAGGAGCTTTCACCCAAAGGTTTTTTAATAATAGCTATTCATAAAGGGGACACTCTAGTTATACCCACTGGGAAAACTTTATTGAAAGAAGGCGACGAAGTCGTTGTCCTCTCTAAATCTGATTCCGTAAGTAAGGTTGAAAAACTATTCGTCAAGGACAAGGAATAGGTGTTTGATATGGTTGTTGAGGTATTAAGGTCCATTAAACATGCCGAAGAGGCTGCGGATAAGAAAGTTAAAAAAGCCAGAGAGGATGGGGAAAAACTCATCGAAGCGACCAAGGACAGGGCTGTTAAGCTCGTTGAAAAAGCTAGGGTCAATGCTCAAAAGAAGGCTGCGAATATCATCGCAAAGGCGGATGCGGATGGGAAAAAGGAAGGCAACCGCATAATAAAACAAGGGAATAAAGAGGGTTCTAGGATCCAAGAGTTCGCGAAAGATAGAGTAGCCAAGGCCAGTGCCACTATCGTACGAGGCATTACTGAGGTGTAAGAATGAACGCTGCCGCAAAAGCCTCCAAGATAACATCACGGATAGAGGAGGATTCGGAGGTCGAAGCCCAGGAAATACTTAGGGACTTCCAGGCGAAGGCCGATGAAATCATCGCCAAGACGAAAGCCCAAGCTAAGAGCATCGAAGATGAGATAATCCAGAAGGGGAGGCACGACGCAGAGCTCATCAATCAGCGCATCATAGCAAACGCAAAGCTTCAGGCGAAGAAGCACGGCCTTGACGTCAAAGAGGAAATAATCCAAAACGCCTTCGACGAAGCTGAGAAAAGGCTGGAGAAAATCACTCTCTCAAAGGAGTACCAAAATATCCTGAAGAGCATCATCGCCGAGGGGGTTGAATCCATAGGTGGAGATGACGTGGAGGTGGTGGTAAGGAAGGAGGACGTAAAATTAGTAAACAAGGCCTTCCTGAAGGAGCTGAGGAAAAAACTCGGTGTTAACATAACCCTTTCCGAGGACAGCATCAAGTCCCTCGGCGGGGCGATAATCCGAACGAGGGATGGAACAATCGTGGTCAATAATACCTTTGAGACTAGGATGCGCAGGATGCGCGATGAGCTGCGCTCTAAGGTGGCTAAAATCCTTTTTGAGGAGTGAGCAAATGAAAATAGGCGTTATCGGTGATTCCACTACCGTCCTCGGATTTAAATTGGCTGGGGTCACGGACGCCATTGAGACTCAGGACCCAACGAAAGCGGTTGATGCCCTGAGAGGGCTCTTCAAGAACCGGGAGATGGGCCTCATAATAATCACTGAGCGATTGGCCGATAAGCTACGCGATGAAATAGACAGGCTCACTGAGGGGGTGGTGACGCCCTTAATCGTGGAGATACCTGATAAAAGCGGTACCATAGAGAAGAAGGTCGATCCCATTAAGGAGCTCGTCCGCCGCGCGGTGGGTGTAGAAATAAAATTCAAGTAGGTGATTTCATGAACAAAGGTAAGATAATCAAAATTGCCGGCCCCGTCATCGTTGCCAATGGGATGAGGGGGTCGCAGATGTACGAGGTCGTAAAGGTTGGGAGAGAGGAGCTCATTGGAGAAATAATCGAACTCGAAGTGGATAGAGCTACCATCCAGGTGTACGAGGAGACCGCTGGCATGGAGCCTGGGGAGGTGGTTGAAGGCACGGGCATGCCCCTCTCCGTTGAACTTGGCCCTGGGATCCTTAAGATGATATATGATGGCATCCAGCGCCCCCTCGAAGTAATTAAGAATGAAACAGGCACCTTCATCTCCCGAGGCGTCTCTGTTACCTCTCTGGACAGGAAGAAGAAGTGGGAATTTATTCCCCTTGGTAAACCCAAGAGCAAGGTGACCCCGGGGGACTTTTTAGGTGAGATTCAGGAAACCGAGGTGATTAACCATAAAATAATGGTTCCGCCAGGGGTTGAAGGGGAGCTCATAAAAATCGCCCCCAAGGGGGATTACACCATTGAGGATGTCATCGCCACGGTAAAGACCAAGGAGGGCCGTAAGGAGCTGACCATGCTCCAGAAATGGCCTGTCCGCCGCGGGAGGCCTTTTAAGGAAAAACAGGATCCGAATATGCCCCTTTTAACAGGGCAACGCATAGTCGACACCTTTTTCCCCGTAGCTAAGGGGGGCACCGCTGCCATCCCTGGACCATTTGGCGCTGGAAAAACCATCCTGGGCCACCAGTTGGCGAAGTGGTGCGATGCCCAAGTATTCATCTACATCGGTTGCGGCGAGCGCGGCAACGAGATGACTGAGGTGCTCGAGGAGTTTCCAGAGATCGAGGACCCCACCACCGGCAAGCCGTTGATGGAGCGCACGGTGCTAATAGCTAACACATCCAATATGCCAGTTGCAGCGCGGGATGCGAGCGTGTACACAGGCATCACCCTTGGGGAATACTATCGAGACATGGGCTACAGCGTTGCGCTGATGGCGGATTCGACTTCGCGATGGGCTGAAGCAATGCGCGAGATCTCTGGCAGGCTAGAGGAAATGCCAGGAGAAGAAGGATATCCTGCCTACCTCTCTTCCCGCTTAGCCGATTTTTATGAACGCGCTGGTAGAGTTATCACCCTATCCAGCGAGTACCGAGAGGGATCCATGACTGTTGTGGGGGCGGTATCTCCGCCAGGTGGTGACTTCTCTGAGCCCGTGACCCAGAACACCCTCCGGATCACCAAGGTCTTCTGGGCCCTTGATGCGTCCCTCGCGGACAGGCGCCACTTCCCATCGATTAACTGGCTCAGAAGCTACTCCTTATATCTTGACAGCATCGAGGACTGGTGGAAGGAGGAGGTGGGAGGGGAATGGAAAGACCTCCGAACCAATGCCGTGGCTCTTCTTCAGAAGGAAGCGGAGCTCCAGGAAATCGTGCAGCTCGTCGGTCCTGACGCTTTGCCGGAGAAGGAGCGCATCGTCCTGGAGGGTGCCCGAGTTATCCGTGAGGACTTCCTTCAGCAAAACGCCTTCCACGAGGTAGACACCTACTGCAGCGGGAAGAAGCAGTTTGCCATGTT
>CAZDSM010000164.1:0-3136 GCA_964508205.1 Candidatus Hydrothermarchaeota archaeon
TCCAATTATTTTTTTGCGAAAACTCGGAGTCTCTTCGGAAGGTCGAAGTAACGTAGTACACTGAGACCGACGCTGAGAAAACGCCGCCGGTCAGACTCGAACTGACGACCACCTGGTTAACAGCCAGGCGCTCTACCTACTGAGCTACGGCGGCATAATCCACAGAATTTTCCGTTAGAATTCATATTTTTTTCCGAGGGCTTTTTTACTTGCAAAAAAGTCTATCGCCCCTTCTTTTTGAGGTAGTAATAGACGGTCGTGAGGGGAATTTTGAGTTCATCGGAGATTTCCTTGGCTGAGTAGCCTTTTTCCTCGAGATCGTAGACCTTCTTTATCTTCCAGTTTGGGTGGGAACGGGGCCTCCCAGGGGTTAGGAGGAGTGCCTCGAAGGTTATGCCTATCTTGTCCAGGGCTTTGCGTATCTTGCGGGGGGTGCGCTCGTATAGGCTGGGAGGGCATGTTATGCTTTTGACATTGGGGGCCGCGGTGAGAATCGAGGCGAGAATGTTTATCGTTGGTCGAATGCTGAAGTGGACTTTTTTAGTGGCATCATCGAGTTTCTCATTTATCTCCTCGATGAGCACGTCCTTCTGGCTCGACCTCAGGACCACTACACCCTTCATTAAAACCCACCTTGGAGCACTAAAGTTAAAAGCTTTTCCCTATCGGACCAGCTCTAAAAATTGTTTCGCCTTCTTGGAGATTCTTATGTCCCTTATCTCGTCAAGGCCCTCAAGCTTCTCAGGAGGTATTACGTCCCTCCTACCTAATCTGATGATGACCTTCAGCACCTCCTTAAGTTCATTTACATCTGCTGAGACTATGTTCGCGGACTTCTCCAGGTCGTGGTCAGCGTATAAGTAAAGGGATATGCCTCCGACGGCCCTGCTCGAGGTCACTTTAAGGTAGTCCTGCAGTATTTTCTCTATCTCGAACTTCTTAAACACGATCTGCTCTGCTTCAGGAATAAAGGTAATGCTCTCGTCTAGAAACATCCTTATCGCCGAGAGGATTTCCTCTTCCCTCAGGATGGCCAAAGCACTTTGGAGCTGCTCTATCTCAGGTACGGGCTGGAGTCCAGGGAAGATGCTGGCGTAGCGGCGCTCACGGTAGGGCTTTATCAATAGGAATTTTAGGATGTCCCAGGCAAATATGGCCCTGGGAATCCTTATCAGGGTCCCCCTCCTTATCTTCCGCCTGTACTCTATCGCTTTATCGAGCTCTGGCAGCAGGTTGCCTTGCTCGTCCATTAGTCCGAGCTTCGTCAATTTATCGTTGAACTCGTCCATTATCTCGCGGCGCTCTTCAGTTATCCGCGTGTCCATGGCAAAGCTGGTGTTTTTAGTGCCGTACATTCGCATTTTAATCTTCCGTCTTACGTCCTCATATTCGCGAAGCTTGTTCACGTCCACTTTTTTCTCAAGGAGGTATTCAAGGATGTCCTCCTTCCTAGCTTTCAGGATCTTCGTATAGGCGATAGCGAGGGCTTGCCGATTATACCTCCCGCTCACTAGAATGCTTCGCTCATGGTAATAGCGGATGTTCTCTATCACGATGCGGCCGTATTTTTCCCTTAAATGTCCCTCATAGTCAAGCTTGGAGCACTTCTCCACTTCCACCTGCTCCTTCTTTTTCACCCATTTCCCACTCTCCTGGGCCTTGAAGGTGACGGTCGCGGACTTTATTTTCCCCTTCTTCTTCTCCCTCAAGAGCTCCATTAATCCGCGGTAAGCCATCCGCTCAGTAGGCGAGAACTTGGAGATCTCATGGGTGAATTCTCCACCGAAGGGGAGGGTTGGCATTATCTCTAGGCGGTATACTCCTTCCTCGTTTACCGTTAATCTTACATCGTCTTTTTTACATTTGAGACAGGTGAATGAGGACTCAGCCTCCATTCTCTTGATGGCCTCCTTTCCCTTCGTCATCTTCCCGCACGAGCATTCGAGGGATATGACCTCCTCTAGGTGACCGATGGCGATGTTATGCGCAGCAATGGCCGATTTAGCGCGATCGAAAGTGCCCTTCTTGAAGGAAGCGTCTGTTCTGAAGAACATCTTGTGTCTAGCGACGTCTCGCTGATCTTCGACGTCCTCCCGCTTGTAGCTTTGCTTCCCGATAGGCGAACCGTACCTGCTCATTCCCAGGGCAAAATAGGGGGAATCAAAGCCCCGCAGCTCCATCTCATCCTTAAGTTTCTTCAGCGCACTCAGGTTCTCCTTGAGCTGGAGGTAAATGGTTTCGAAGTATTTATCCTCATTTTTTAGCCTGGTGAGGTCTATCTTGAATTTCTCACTGACCTCTTCAAGGAAGTCCACGGCCCTATTTAAGAGTGGTGTTTTGATCATTTTACCTGTTTAAGCCCCCTAAAAAAGAGCGCCTGAACAACTCTAACGTCTAGTAAATTATATGTAATACATTCCTTATAAACTTAACTAGTATTTCTGCTTCAACTATGGGTCAGGCAAATTTAATTTATCAAAAACTTTGCGGAAATTTTTCCAATCACTAACATCACCAAAGGTTCTTATTCATTGGCGCAAACGACCATAATATCGAGCTCTTTAGAGCATACAAAAAAATTCATCTATAACCATCATCCCCCCTCACACATCCCCTTAATTCCCTGAGTTTCTCCTGCTTATTAAACATCCCTCTACTTCCAAAGGGATAACCTCCTCTCCTTAAGCTCCCTGGCTTTGCCCTGCAGGACCTTGTACACAACACCGTGTGGAACCCCAGTTGCAAGCATGATAACCCCCTTCTTCGCAGCCTGCACCTCCTCATAGGTACCAAGGATCGCGACGCTCTTCCCGTATATCGACACCATTGCCCTAGTCGACTCCTCAATATACCTCCGGGTCCTCCCGCTTCTGCCGATAATCCTGGCCTTCTGGCGTTTAACGGCCTTCTCTGACCTCCCAACGATGTCCTCCAAATTTATGACTGCTAGGCTGTAATCATCCCTACAGAGCTTCAACGCATTCCTTGGATTAAAACCCCTCCCAACGGCACGCACGATATCCCGGCATTTCCATTCAGCCAGCTCGTCTCCACCCTTATTTTCAATGGTGACGACGCCTTCAGTGGCGTTTATATCGAGCTTGACTACCAGTCGCTTCTCTATTTCCTTTTTAAT
>CAZDSM010000165.1:0-2105 GCA_964508205.1 Candidatus Hydrothermarchaeota archaeon
TGGAAGCCCTCCCGCAATCGTAGTCAAACCGGGCTTATAGAAAATGAATTAAGAAAGGTAGTTAGAATGGATACTGGTAAAAATATGGAGACCGTTTCCCAGGGATTAATAGCCGAGGACCTCACGGGGAGGTTCGAGAAATTTTTCAGGACCTACTATAACCGGGAACTCCTACGGGTGGTTCACGGCTATCCTGAGGAGAAGAGCCTCTGGGTGAATTTTGACGACCTAGATAAGTACGATATCGCCCTTGCAGATGAGGTGATTTCCAATCCGGACAGCACTATACCAGCGGCTGAACGGGCCTTGAAGAGCATCGACCTGCCCGTGGATTTGCCCTCGATGAGGGTTAACGTGCGCTTCTACAACCTTCCTACTACGAGCAAGATAATGATAACGAATATCAGGAGCGAGCACGTGGGTAAATTCATGGTCGTCGAGGGTATAGTTAGAAAGGCCACGGATGTTAGACCCAAGCTCGTCCTCGGGGCCTTCGAGTGCCAGCGCTGTGGGAATATAACGAGGATAAGTCAGGAGACCCAAAAGCTGAAGGAGCCTTTCCTATGTGAGGACTGCGAGAGAAAAGGACCCTTCAAGCTCCTAGTTCAGGAGTCCACCTTCGTCGATTCTCAGAAGATCCTGATACAGGAATCCCTGGAGGACCTTCGAGGAGGAGAGCGTCCAAAGGAGTTAAGCATTTTCATAGGAGACGACTTAACAGGGAATATCTCCCCGGGGGACAGGGTCGAGTTGATAGGAACCCTAAGGGCGGTAAAGAAGAACTTTAAGGACAAGCGTTCAAGGGTTTTTGAAATTTATCTGGACACGAATTCATTTAAAATCAAAGCGCTCGACTTCGAGGAGGTGAAGATTACAGGAGAGGATGAAAAACGGATTATAGAGTTGTCCAAAGACTCACTGGTGTACGAGAATATCAGGGATTCTATCGCCCCCCACATTTACGGGTACGCGGACATTAAGGAGGCGATAATGTACCAGTTATTCTCCGCGCCCACTCTTGATTTGCCTGACGGCGGGCGAATGCGTGGGGACAGCCACATCATCATAATGGGCGAGCCAGCGACTGGCAAATGCGTTTCTGGAGACACTATTATATGCCTAGAAAAGGGGAAATTGATAAAGATAAAAGACCTAGTTAATTCAATTTTTGAAAAAAATGCGACGTTTAAGACCGCAGATGGAAGGTTGTACTCGGAACTTAAGGAGCCGTTATTTGTCCCGTCGATAAATGACTCCTTGAAAATAGAAAACCGAAGGGTGACCCACGTTTGGAGGAGAAAATATATTGGCAGCATTCTCAGAGTAATTACCCAAAGTGGAAAAAGCATCAGAGTCACTCCTGAACATCCGTTTTTCGTGGGCAGAGATGGCCGGGTAACGTATATACCCGCAGAGGAATTAGGCAAAGGGGAACGGATAGCCACACCGAGAATTATTCCAGTTATCGGCGAATCTCAAAATTTAAACATATCCGTAGCTCCATCATCAGCTAATTTGTGCGATGGCGGAAAGCGTCTCGAATGCTTCGACAATTTGAACGCCCTGGGAAAGCTCGCTTCCTCTGATATCTTCTGGGACAAAGTAAATAAGATAGAAGTAGAACGCTCTTGTGAGGAATACGTTTATGACCTCACAGTGGAAGGCCGCCATAACTTTATTGCAAATGGAATTATCGTTCATAACTCAGAGATACTCCAGTACGTTGCCAAAGAGCTTGCCCCCCGCGGCGTCTATACCTCGGGCAAGGGAACCTCAGCGGCAGGCCTTACTGCAGCTGCGATAAAAGATGATTTCGCAGATGGAGGCTGGAGTCTCGAAGCAGGTGCCCTCGTGCTGGCCGATAAGGGGGTAGCGTGTATCGATGAATTTGACAAGATGGAGAAGGATGACCGGAGCGCAATGCATGAAGCAATGGAGCAGCAGACAGTGAGCATAGCTAAAGCAGGAATCATCGCCACCTTCAGGGCGAGGTGCTCAATACTTGCAGCAGCTAATCCGAAATTCGGGAGGTTCGACGACTACAGATCCATATCTGAGCAGATAAATCTCCCGCCTACTATATTATCTCGTTTCGATCTTATTTT
>CAZDSM010000166.1:0-1864 GCA_964508205.1 Candidatus Hydrothermarchaeota archaeon
CTTGGCGATTTTTTTTACTATGACCAGCGCTTTCTTCCGGTCCTTCTTTGCGCCAACCAAGTAGAAGCGTATAACCGATGGCATCTTCTCCTCAATACCCGCCTTAAGGGCGGCGAAGGACACCTCGCAGTGCATCACATCTATGTCCACGTCCTTAAGCTCCTCGGATAGCTTGAATATAACCTCTCTCTCCAGTATGTGTCCGACAACCCTAACTTCTGTTTTGACCTCTAGCATAATAATCAACTAATAGCTTCACATATTTATTAATTGTTAGGATAGGGGTATTAGATATATGATACCGGCTTACAACGAGAAAGCTCTGGTCCTTGGGAATTATTTGATAGTCGCTGACCTCCACATAGGCCTCGAAAGGGAGCTCTTCGAGAAGGGCTTGCATGTGCCATCGCAACTGAGGAAGATGGAGGCCCGTATTATAGAGCTGTTAAAGAGCACTGGTAAGGAGAGGCTGATATTCTTGGGGGATTTGAAGCACAATATACCCATGATTTCCTGGCAGGAATACAGGGAGATTCCGGGCTTCATAGAGAGGCTTTCCCAGTACGCTGACGTGGCTCTAGTTAAGGGTAATCATGATGGCGCAATAGAAAAAATAACCCCTAATTTGAAGGTTCTCAGGGAATTGCCTGTTAACGGTGAAGTCCTGCTCCTTCACGGCCATGCGAAGCCCAGTAACTTGGATTACGATTACCTCATCATAGCCCACAACCATCCCTGCATAGAGTTCCGTGGTGAATTCGGCTACGGCGTTACTGAAAGCGCCTGGATAAGGCTGAATTTTAAAAAAGAATACTTGAGTACCCTCGATATCCAAAAAAATCCAGAGATAATTATCATGCCGGCCTTTAATGACTTAATCTACGGGATGCCATTTAATGCCAGGAAAAGCAGGGAGTTAATCGGCCCTTTTTTCAGGAATAGGCTGGTGGAGCTTAGTGATGCAAGGGTCTTTTTATTGGACAGTACCTATCTAGGGAGAATAAAGGATTTGAAGCTAGAAATTCCCAGCCAAGAAAGCAGCTAATCCAAGGGCCATACCGATCTTAATTAGTCTCTGGGTGCTCTTAGCATTTCCCATGGGATTTCTGAGAAAAGTGATGGAAACCCAGAGGAACAAAGCATTTGCCGGTACTACTACCAGTATATAATTAAAATTCAGGATACCCAGAAAATAGGGTAAGGGACTAGTAGCAATAGTCAAAAATAACACCAAGGACGCCAGCTTGGCGGCGTTTTCAATTCCAATCTCCAATGGCAGAGTAGCGATGAAGGCTTTATCCCCCTCGTAGTCCTGGATATCCTTTATTATCTCCCTGCTCGTGTTAGCGAGTCCTGCTAACAAGACCAGGAGGAGGGTTACTAGGGGCTCACCCACAGCGATGCCTCCGAACAAGAAGGGTGATGCAACAAGGTAGCTGACTATGAAATTTTTTCCAATTCCGCCGCGCTTTTTTATTTTCAGGGCGTAGAGGTACAGGAGGAGGGAGTTAAAGACAGCTAGAAGAAGGGCCAAGGGATTGATAAAAACTGATAGAGCTGTACCCAAGGCGAATATCGCCAAAGAATAAACATGGGCGAAGCTGAGGGACATCCTTCCGGAGGGCAGGGGACGGGAAGGATTATTGATCCTGTCTATCTCGAAGTCGAAGTAATCGTTGATAGCATTGCCAGCGCCGCAAACCAGAAAGGCTATCAACCCAGCGAGGGCTATAAGGGGGGCTAAAGGCTCCTGTGAGGCGATGGCTGCCCCTACGACCACTGCTACCGCGGCCATCAAACAATTATGAGGCCTCAGAATTTCAAGATAGGGAATCATCGCATTCCAGAAAACTTTTATCTTTGA
>CAZDSM010000167.1:0-2813 GCA_964508205.1 Candidatus Hydrothermarchaeota archaeon
CGAAATAGGGAAGAGAGCGAGATAAAGAGATACAAGAAATTGTATGATATAGACATGCGCGACTTAACACCTTATAACGTAGTCATAGACACGACTCTATGGAATGCAGGAGAAGTTGCGGATATAATCGGGAGCATCATCTCCCTCACAGGGGTCAAGAGAAAATAGGAGGTGTTTGGTGTGGATGTAGGTATGGTCTGCGTAAAAATAGTAGGTAGGGAGGCTGGTCGGAAATGCGTGGTCGTTTCCACGATAGACGATAACTTCGTCTTGGTCGATTCTCCTGAAGTGAGGAGGAGGCGTTGCAACGTCCGACACCTAAAGCCAATGGGGGAGAGGGTTGACTTGACTAAGGGCGCCTCCTCTGGGAATGTGGAGAAGGCCCTGAAGAAGGCTGGCGTGAAGCTGGGAGAGTGACATGCCCCTTCCAGAGAGGAAGCTAATAACCAAAGCTAAAGCTACAACCGATCCAGGATTTGGGAAGAGACCCATGGAACGAAGCATCGAGGAGCACCTGAGCTACGGGGTGATAAACTTGGACAAACCTCGGGGACCCACTTCCCATGAGGTCGCTGCATGGGTTAAAGGCATTCTCAAGATAAAGAAGGCCGGCCATGGCGGAACCCTGGACCCAAGGGTGAACGGGGTCTTGCCAATAACCTTGGAGGAATCGACTAAAATCGTTAAGGTGTTGCTTAACGCCGGTAAGGAATACGTATGCGCTATGCGGCTCCACAGCGACTCCTCAAGGCATAAGATAGGAGAAGCGCTCTCCAAATTCGTCGGCGAGATCTACCAGAGACCTCCTGTAAAGTCGGCGGTAAAGCGGCAGCTACGGACGAGAAGGATATATTATATTAACCTCTTGGAAGTGGACAATCGAGACGTCCTCTTCAAAGTGGGCTGCGAAGCCGGCACGTATATTAGGAAGCTCTGCCATGATATAGGCGAAGTTCTTGGACTCGGAGCTCATATGCTTGAGCTCAGACGAACAAAAAGCGGGATTTTCGACGAAAGCACCATCATAACCCTCCATGACCTCGCCGATGCCTATGCTTTTTACAGGGAAAATGGAAGGGAAGATTTCCTCAGGAAGGTGGTGATACCAGTAGAGGAAGCTCTAGCCCATCTTCCCCTCATTATTGTTAGAGACGGTGCCATCGATGCCCTGTGTCACGGCGCCAACCTAGCGATTCCAGGAATTGTTAAGTTGGATTCAGAATTGAATCCCGGTACTGAGGTGGCCCTTATGACCCTGAAGGGCGAGCTGATCGCCATTGGAAGCGCTTTAATGGATACCAAGAAAATTTTAATCGACGAGAAGGGCATAGCTGTCCGCACTAAGAGGGTTATCATGAAGCCTGGCACCTACCCCAGGAAATGGCATAAGCGTGAGGAAAATGCATGAGCACTACTATACAGATAAGCCCAAATCAAAGACAAAATATGGGGTAATAGAGACAACGCTGAGGGGCAAGTCCTTTAAATTCTTAACAGCAAGCGGAGTTTTCTCCTACAAGAAAATAGACAGGGGCACAGCTATATTGGCCGAGAAAATGATAATCGACGATGACGCTCGGGTCCTCGACCTGGGATGTGGATACGGTGTTCTCGGGATAGTCGCTGCCAGAGCAGGCAGAAACGTTAAGCCTGTTTTAACAGAGATCAACTCCAGGGCAGCTATGCTTGCAGAGGAAAATTTAACCATGAACAATATAGTTGCTGAAGTAAGGAAAGGGAGCTTCTACGACCCAGTAGCAAGGGAGAGATTCGACACCATATTGTGCAACCTTCCTATGAGCGCGGGCCTTGAAACCGCGTATAAAATAATCAAGGGTGCCTATGAACATCTTAATAACGAGGGCAGCCTCCAGGTAGTTGTGAGAAGAGGATCGAAGAGGATTGAAAAAAAGATGCTCGATGTCTACGACAACGTCGTGATTCTCGCCAGGAAAGGCGGATACAGGGTATTTATCTCCTACAGGAAATAAAATAAGAGCTAATAGAAGAAACAATGCAGGAGTAGCCATTTGCGATAGCAAGCGACTTACCTCACGGTAATGCCGGGGTAGCCAAGCGGACTACGGCGCCAGACTTGAGATCTGGTTCTCCTCTGGAGAGCATGGGTTCAAATCCCATCCCCGGCGTAAATTTTACTTCTTTTCATAAAATGGACTAAATTTCCGCCAGCGCTTTTACTATTCCTTTTCCCGCATGAGGAATATCCTGTTAATCCCTGAGACCATGGCCTCGACGCTGGCTATGACTATGTCCTCCCTCGCTGCCCTGGCTGTAACCAGGTTGCCGGCGCTGTCCTCGAGCTTAACGATGACTTCCGCCAGGGCATCGCTTCCCCCTGTTATGGCCTCGAGGCGGTACTCGGTAAGCTTGATGTCCTCGATATCACGGAGGACGCTCCTTACAGCATTAAGGGCTGCGTCGACCGGGCCTACGCCCGTGTCCGCGCCGATTATGTCATTGTCCTTGAGTTTCAGCTTGACTGACGCGGTAGGTGTAATTCTATTTCCGGTCATTACCGAGAGCTCCTTGAGGGCGATGAGCTTCTCCTCCTTTGCGACCTCGCCTAAAACAGCCTCGGCTATAGCTTGGAGATCAGCGTCGGTGACGAGCTTGCCTTTGTCGCCTAAATACTTTACCCGTGAGGTGATGTCCAGGAGCTGCTCACGATTTACCTTGAAGCACATCTCACTGAGCATGGCCTCAATGCCATGGGTGCCAGCGTGCTTCCCTGAGACTATCCTGCGCTTATGTCCAACCATCTCAGGAGTCATGACGCCCGGCTCGAAGGTGTC
>CAZDSM010000168.1:0-7486 GCA_964508205.1 Candidatus Hydrothermarchaeota archaeon
CCTTTCAACGCTTTCCTCTGATAGAGAAAGCAAAAGGGCCCTGTCTTCCCTTGGCTGGAGTATTATCTCGTCTCCTTTTTTCAGCCCCACCTCCCTCACCCAGGTCTTCGGGAGGGATACCGTGTGGGTAAGTCCCCCGCTTAGCTGAACCTTTCTCCTTATCATGTAGACCACTTAATTATGATATTTACATAATATTTTACTTACTTATATAATTTACTCAGAAAAACTATAAAAGACCTCTATTAGTTATGTAAAAGGGTAACTGGGAGTAAAATTGTTAGAAGGCGCAAGAGTTGAGCGACTACATCAAGGAGATTCTAGAGAAACCCGAGAACAGGGTGAAAGTGTACTTGGCCTTTAACATTGCTCTGATATTAGCCAATTTCCTGGTAGCAGTAGGAGCCATAATCTTCGTTCTCCTCGTCTTGAAAATAATTTGAGGTATCCCTCATGTTCTATCCTGCTAAGATGAACAAGATAAGGATAGTTGTCCTTGATGAATACAAGGATGCTCTTATTAGAGAGCTTCACGAACTGGGCGCAGTGGAGCTGCGCAGAGTTGCGGGTAACGGCGGCTCTTTACTGTCCCAAGCCAGGGTTGAGGAATGGGCTAAGAGAATAACCTACACGTTGATGAGGCTTGATGGCATCCTCGAGCTGTTTAAGATAGGTAAATTCAAGCAGGAGTCGTTATTATCAGTTCCCCCCTCCCCTGAAAAGGAGGTCATTAAGGATAGAAAATCCGATGAACTTTTAGCTGATGCAGAGAAGCTTTTGGAGATCGAGGCTCAATTAAAACAAATTAAGGCAGAGCTTGAGAAGCTGGATGCAAAGAGCGAGGAATACACCGAAGTTCTCCCCTATCTGAGGAAGTTGCAGAGCTTTGATTTTGACCTCTCCTATCTCAAGTCTTCAAAATACTTCTTCGCTAGTGTGGGAGAGCTACCCACATCGAACCTCACCAGGCTGGAGGAAGATGAAGGCATCCTCGTCTTTTCTCAGTGGGGAGAGAAGAGTAGCGTTGTAGTGGTTGGAGGATTGGGGGACGAAGAGGAAAGGATAAGGGCCACGCTGAAGGAATGCGGTTTCCGGGCATACGAGCTCCGCGATATTACTAGCAGGCCAGCGGAGCTTCTGAAGAAATACACGGCAGAGCTGCGAACTCACGCTGATAAGAAGAGAGAATTGGCCAACGAGATTCAGGAGTACGCTGGAAAATACGAAGGCCAAATCCTCGTAATAAAAGAGCTCCTCGAGATAGAAAAAGAAAGGGCAGAAATCCCCGATATCCTGGGGAGGACCCAGAGAACCTATGTCCTCGAGGGCTATATACCGAAGAAAAATACCTCTCTGCTTGAGAATATTTTGAAAAAGAATTTCGATGGATATGCCCTTTTAGATGTCGGCGAGCCAGAGGGGCCGGAGGCGGAAATCCCGGTGCTCCTGGAGAATCCCACGGCCGTGAAGCCCTTCGAGATGCTCACCGAGCTGTTTGCAACGCCGAGGTACAATGAGTTCGACCCCACGCCCCTCTTTGCTCCAGCGTTTTTAATATTCTTTGGCATCATGCTCACCGACGCTGTCTACGGCGGCATCGTCGCCCTCGTAGCCTGGTATCTGTACAAAAGCGTAGGTAGGGCAAGCCCCAGCGCCAGAAATTTCGGAATAGTCCTCGGTGCCTCTGGGCTTTCGGCTGTGTTTTTCGGCATCATGTTCGGAAGCTACCTCGGGGATTTCTTTTCACCTGGAGAGCAGGATGAGCGTTCGTCTTTAGGAACAGAGCTTCTGGGCCTGAGCATCGCGCCTCTGTGGATGGACCCTTTGCAGAGGGAGCTGAAGTACGGTTTGAGCCCGATAATCGTCCTCCTCTTAACCTCCCTGATAATCGGGGCTGTCCACATTAACATAGGGAATTTCATCGGCCTTCGCAAGGCATGGAGAAGCAGGGATGTGAGGGAGCTCTTGGGTCATGCGTGGCTCGTAATTTTCCAGCTTGGCGTCCTCTCTATCCTCCTAGGGTTGAATCAGGTTGCTACACCGCTCCTTCTCATCGCCATAGTCATCCTCTTCTATAATGCAGGCCCAATGGGATTCTTCGGGATAACTGGCTACCTCGGCGACTCCCTGTCTTATGCGAGGCTTCTCGCCCTCTCCCTCGCAACAGGAGGCATAGCCATGGCGATAAACATCATGACAGACATGATGGTAGGCATACCGGTGGCGGGCTTCTTTCTCGCGGTTATCTGCTTCATCGTCGGCCACCTCTTCAACATCACCCTGAACACCCTCGGGGCCTTCGTCCACTCCCTGAGACTTCACTACGTGGAGTTTTTCAGCAAGTTCTACGAGGGTGGCGGGAACAAGTTCAAGCCCTTTAAAGTTGACAGGAAATACACAAGGAGGTTAGAAAATGACTGAATTACAGATTGGACTCGCGGCAATAGGCGCGGGCATTGCTATTGGAATGGCAGGCATTGGCTCCGGTATAGGTGTCGGCATCGCTGGCGCTGCTGGTGCGGGTGCGATAGCTGAGAATCCGAGGCTCTTCGGCACTGCCTTGGTATTCCAGGCCCTGCCGCAGACCCAGGCGATTTACGGCCTTCTAGCGGGGATTTTGATTTTGCTGGGGGCAGGACTTCTTGGCGGAGGCGAGTCAACCCTTACCCCTGCCGCGGGTTTGGCTGCGGTGGGCGCTGGTTTGGCAGTTGGTGTTGCAGGGCTCTCGGGTATCGGTCAAGGCATCGCCTCTGCCGCTGGCATAGGGGCCGCCTCCGAGAAGTCTGAGATGTTCGGGAAGAGCATGGTTTTCTCGGCGCTACCCGAAACTCAGGCGATTTACGGTCTTCTCGCGGCGCTGCTGCTGATGGTGGGCACAGGCATCTTAGGCGTTGCTCCCGAAGGGGCAATAGGCGTAGTAGCAGGTGTCGCAGCGGTGGGCGCTGGAATAAGTGTGGGCTTCGCAGGCCTCTCAGCTATAGGCCAGGGAATCACCGCCGCTGGAGGAATAGGCGCAACAGCAACTAATCCTGCGACCTTTGGAAAGAGCATTGTTCTCGCTGCCATGGCCGAGACTTTCGCTGTTTTCGGCTTGCTCGGGGCTATACTTATAATGTTCGGTGCAGGGTTGTTCTAGAGAGATGAAAGGTGATGGACTATGGCTCTGAGCGGCGAGATGAGTAGTCTCCTAGAGGGGGCAGGGCTGAATATTTCCCTTGTACTGCTGATAGCTATAGGTCTAATCATCGCCGTTGTTTTGATAGTGGTGAATATCAAGCTCGTTTTGGACTATGCACCCTACACATATCCCAACGCCAAGATAAGGGCGATGCAGAGCACCCTAATCAGGAGGGAGGAATTCGAGGAATTAGCAGAGACAGAGGGTCTTTTTAACCTGATTAACCACTTGGAGAAGGCAAGCTACGGGGGATTGATTACCAGGGAGATGGCGGAGGAAGGTGAAACCATGATGATCGAAGAAGCGCTGGAGCAGAACCTCTTGGAAACCTATTTGAAGGTAGACGAGATCCTCCCCGGGGATGCGAAGAAGATTTACAGGGTCTATATGAAGAGATTTGAAGGTGAAAACATAAAGCGAGTCCTCCGGGGGATATACGCGGGTTTGAGCAAGGAGGAGATGCTCCCGACCATTGTATCCCTTTACCACGACAAACTCGCCGAGGTTTTAACGTCGTTATCCATTGAGGAAGCGGTAGCGAAACTCGATAAAACCGAGTACGGCGCTGTTCTGAGAGAGGCGCTACCGGAGTACAGCAGAACCATGAGCCTCTTACCTTTTGAGGCAGCTTTAGACAGATACATCTACGAGCAGATAAGGCGGAGCATCATCTCTCATCCCGGTGGAGACGTAGAAACAATAAAAAAACTCATGGGCACTGAGGTTGACATCAGAAATCTCAATCTAGTTCTTCGGGCAGCATCAACAGGCGTGAAGGGGGAGAAGATTTATAATTACCTCCTACCTTATGGCTACGAGCTCTCCGAGGACAAGCTCAGGGAGCTCTGCACCATGGATAACGTGGAGAGAATAATAAACGAGCTCGATGGTACCCCATACTTCAAATCCATGTTTAAAGCCCTAGCTGAGTACGACGTGGAAAAAACTATCCATGTATTCGAGAAACTCCTTAATGAGTACTACATCCACCTTGGCAGCACTATAGCGACGAGGCAGCCCTTTGGACTCGGACCAATCATCGGTTACATCGTAGCAAAGGAACACGAGGTGAAGAATTTAATAACCCTCCTACACCTGAAAATAGAAGGCTTTAAGTCTGAGGAAATTAAAAAAGTCCTGTGGTGATATGGAGATACTAACAGGTATCTGCGGGGAGAAATTCTGCCGGATAGGCGCAAGGATAGCAGGCCAGTTGGCCAAGGCCATGGAGGGAGAGGTAACCATGCTATATGTTAGGCCCAAGATTATGACCACCTATTTCGGCCACAAGGTTAGCGGGGCCCACCGCTCTTCAAAAGAGGAAGACGAGATCCTGGAGCAGGGGAGCCTTGTTTTGAAAAGGCTGGGTGTGGAAAAAACGAGGAGGATGAAAAGGTCCGGCGAACCAGCAAGGGAGATCCTTAAAGAGTCCTCGAAGGGCTATAAGCTCCTCGTCACAGGAACGCGGGATTTAGGGGGTATTGAGAAGTTCCTTTTCGGAAGCACGTCCTCGGAGATAGCCCAGTACGCTAAAATACCTGTGCTCGTGGTGAGGCGGGACGCGGAGCTTAAGAAACTCCTCCTATGCACCGACGGCTCTGACCATGCCCTTGAGGCCGAGTACTGTGCGGGCTACCTTGCCAGGCGCCTGGGGGCTGAAGTAACCGTATTCTCCGTCGCATTAAAGGAGAAACCCGTGCTGGACTTCGCTAAGGAAGCTGTGGAGAAGGGCAGGGGAATGCTCGAGAAAGAGTTCGGCGTCAAAGCTCAGGTAAAAGTCGCTACAGGGGATGGGGCCCGGGAAATCCTCAAGGAAGCAAAAGATTATGATCTCATTGTCCTTGGCTCACGGGGGCTGAGCAGGATTAAACGATTGCTGATGGGCCACGTTTCCCTCAAGGTCCTAGCCCACACCAATACCAATGTCTTAATCGTCCGCCACTGCATAATGTACGAGGAGAAGATGAAGTAAGTGGGGCAGGCCGTTGTAACCAGCAGGACCCTCTACGGGGAATTCCAGACCACCCTTACCCTGCACAGGTTGATTGAAGGGATAAAAGTAACGAAGACTCCTTTCAGGGCCGTGTTGAGAGCTGAGCACGAGGAAATAAAAGCACTGGAGCTTGCAGAGACAATAATCGGGGAGTGCTACTTCGACATCGGCAAAGCGGTGCCTGTGCTCGCGGAAGTTGAGAGCAGTCACGAGGAGATAAAACAGGCTGCAGTAAAAGTAGGCCATGCCCATATAAAAAAAGATGAAAGCTTCTGCCTGAGGATACACAAGCGCGGCGTCCATTCGCTAGAGAAACCCACGCCCGAGCTGGAATACGAGGTCGGCGGGGCGGTACACGACGCCCTGGCTGAGAAGCATAAGATAAAGCCAAAGGTAGATCTCTCCAATCCAGAGGTTACAGTCCTGGTAGAAGTGCTAGGCAAGGAGAGCGTCGTAGGCATCATTAGAAAGGAGTGGCAAAGCTAGAGTGGAGTCAGATAGTAGATTTCAAACCGACAAAAGGGACATCGGATTAAATATGAAGCCCCTGAATCTCGCGGACCTGACCTGGGTGGAGGTTAAAGAGTACTTGAAACGCAGGAAAGACGTCTTGCTGCCCTTCGGCTCCGTTGAGGAGCACGGCTATCATCTTCCTCTCTCAACGGATGGCGATGTCGCCCTTGCCCTAGCGGGGACTTTATCTACTAAGACCGGTGTCGCTGTGGCGCCCCTGGTTTGGTACGGCGTCTCCAATACAACCAAAGCCTATGTGGGCACCACCATGGCTTCCTTTGACTCCTTTAAAGCCTACATCCACGACCTCCTGGCCAGCTTTAAAAACAGCGGCTTCGCAATGGTTTACTTAATCTCAGGGCACCTGAGCAGCTCTCACATCGTGGCGATAAAAGAGGCGGCTCGGGAGGTAGAAGGCCTCGAAGCGTATTTCCTCGACTTTAGCAATCTCGACTTCTCGGGCATCCTGGAGACCAAGTCCCTGCACGCCTGCGAAGCTGAAACTTCGCTCATGCTCTACCTTTACCCCGAGAAGGTGGATATGAGCAAGGCTGTGGACGAAAAAATAGAAGAAAATGATTACGCCGTCAGGGGACTGAAAAAAACCAAGAGTGGGGTCTTCGGCTCGCCGACAAAAGCGACCAAGGAGAAAGGAAAGGCGATTTTAGAGAGGATAATTGAGGAATTTGCGGGGTTGATAGATAAAAATAGACCATAGGAATTGGACTATAGACCAAATTTCTCGATAAACTTTTTTCCAGAGATAGTTTTCCCTTCGTGGGATTGTTTTATGGATTCCAGTATTCGGATTGCTGTTTCAGGATCGCTTAGGATTTCGAGGGTTTCTTTCATTTCCTTATCTTAGTAAGCTTCTTGTAATATATCTTTTCTGGAGCATGAGCAAAGCGAATGCGGGCCTTTCGGATGAAAACTTTTCTACACAAAAAAGGCTTCATTTGTACCAGTCTAGGCTTTCTGAGACATAATCGATGAGTCCTGAAAAATCCCTTTTAGATTTTTCAAGCAGTGAGGTTTTGGCTATGGTTTTCCTCGCTGCCTCGGCGTATCCCTTGGATTCATTCTTTGCTTTCTCCAGGGCGCCGCTCTTTTTAATCATCTCTTTAATCTTCTCCACATCTTTTATAGTTGATTCCATTTTTTTCAATGAACGTCTGAATTCCTCGCCTTCCCAGCCTTTTAGCAAGTCCAAAGCATAAACCACGTGCAAGGGTTTCTTGCCGAGTCTAATATCGCCACCACTGGGCCTGCCATACTGCTCCTCGCTGGCGAAGGTGCCTATGATGTCGTCGGTGATATCGAAGGAGTAGCCTATGTTCTCTGCGACTTTTTCCAAGAGATGGAGCTCTTTTTTCGATGCACCGGCGAAGACTGCACCAGCTAGTATGGTGGCATTGAACAAAGAAGCAGCCCTCTTCGAGGCCATGGTCCGCCACTCCTTCAGGGAGGGCTCTTCGTATTCGAAGAGGAGATCGAGGATCTGGCTCTCGTTGACGTTCCTGTAGTCCTTTATGAAGAGGTCCCTTACCTTTTCGACCTTTTCCTTTCTAAATCCCCCCTTGGAAATGGCGTCGAGGGCAAGGGTGTAAAGCAGGTTGCCGGTGAATAAAGCAGCAGCATTGCCAAAGCGTTCACCACGATGAAATAGGCGGTGAAAGGCTTTTTCTCCGCGTCGCTCATCATCCTCATCTACCAGGTCGTCGTGTATTAAGATCGCGTGCCTGTAGAGCTCGATTCCTACGCATGCTTTGAGGATTTTTTCATCTATTTTCCCGGTGTATCCC
>CAZDSM010000169.1:0-2844 GCA_964508205.1 Candidatus Hydrothermarchaeota archaeon
GGAAAGGAAGATGCAGCCAGCGGTGAACGTACTGTTCCCAGTGAGACAAAACGGGGGCAGGACCAGGGACGTTAAAAAGGCGGCGCAGAAGGAAAAAATTATCGTTGAGGTCGCTAGAAGGGTGTGCGTAAAATGCGGGAGCATATCCAGTGATACCCTGTGCCTCACTTGCGGGGAAGAGACTAAACTATCGCGGGCCTGCCTATCCTGCGGTAGATCTGGAGATAGTGAGGACTGCAGGTACTGCGGGAGGCGAACCGCTTTTTATGAGGCCAGGGAGGTGGAAATAGGTCAAAGATTGAGAAGGGCCGTTGACTTGGTTGGGGATACGAGTCGGGAGCTGAAGGGCGTGATAGGCATGACCTCAGAGCATAAGATACCTGAGCCCCTGGCCAAGGGAATACTGCGGTCTAAACACGAGGTCTATGTCTTTAAGGACGGTACCGTACGCTTTGATGCCACCAACGTTCCCCTGAGCCACTTCACCCCGGCTGAGATAGACGTTTCCATTGAAAAGCTCAAGAACATGGGCTATGACGTCGATTTTGAGGGGGCATCCCTTGAGAGTCCTGATCAAGTCATAGAGCTCAAATGTCAAGACATCATCATCCCTGATGAAGGTGCGAAGTATCTTCTAAGAACGAGTAACTTCCTAGACGAACTCCTGGTTAAGTTCTATGGTTTACAGCCTTATTACAACGCGGAAGCCAGGGAGGATCTCCTAGGCCATTTAGTCATCGGCCTCGCGCCCCATACTAGTGCCGCCATCCTCGGCAGGATAATAGGCTTCACCAAGGCTAGCGTCTGCTATGCGCATCCCTACTTCCACGCGGCAAAACGTCGAAATTGTGACGGCGATGAAGACGCTTTTTTCCTCCTCCTCGACGGTTTGATAAATTTCTCAAAGGCATACCTCCCGAGAACGCGGGGAGGCAAAATGGATGCCCCCTTAATATTGACGACGATACTCGACCCCAGGGAGGTGGATGACGAAGTCCACAACATGGATATTGGCGAGAGGTATCCTCTAGAGTTTTATAATGCGACCCTGAGGTATGCTAAGCCCCAGAAGGTAAAATTAGAAACCGTTGCCGACAAGATTGGAAAACCGGAGCAGTACAGGGGCTTTAGATTCACCCATTCGACGAAGGATATAAACTCCGGCCCCAGGATCAGCGCCTATAAGACCCTTGGCTCCATGATGGAAAAGGTGCAGCACCAGCTGAGCTTGGCGAGGAAGATCAACGCCGTCGACGAGTGCGACGTAGCGCGTCGGGTGATAGAGGGCCACTTTCTCCCTGACCTTGCCGGGAACCTCCGCGCCTTCTCAAAGCAGACTACTAGATGTGTCAAATGCAATGCGAAATATCGCCGCATACCCCTCAGTGGAAACTGCAGGAGGTGCAATGGTAAACTCGTGCTCACTGTCCACAAGGGCTCGGTGGAGAAGTACCTCCAGGTAACAAAGGACCTCATAGACAAGTACCACCTCGACGACTACCTGAGCCAGAGAATTCACATTCTCGAGATGAGCGTCTCCTCGGTCTTCGAGAACGACGGCGTGAAGCAGGTTTCGCTGTCGGATTTCCTTGGTTAAGGGAAAAATTAGCGGCGAGATACTTGGGGGCAATGCTCTGCAATATATTAGCCGCTGTCCCTTCGAATTCACCCGGAGGGAATACTTCAGGAAACACCTGGTAAAATCGATTCTTCAGGGCATGAGGGGGGGAGCTAAGACGAGGGCCACCATGGAGGAGGCTACCTACAGGGAGCTTAAAATCCGGTGAGGGATACCTGCCGGTCCCTTCTCCAAGCATCCCTTAGCCGCTCAGTGGTTATCCTCTTGGAGTCCTCGTAAATCTTGTTTGCATTCCCGTCCTCGGTGAAGTATTTGATTTCCTCGAGCTCGAGCCCCAGCTCTGAGGCGATCCCCGCGCCCATAGCGGGGTCATGGTTCATCACGAGTTCAAGTAAGGGGAAGAATTCCTTTATCGCTATTTTTTTGGAGCAGTGCACCTTCTCGTTGAAGGTTGGCTTCCGTCCCCTGATTTTATCTGCTATAGAATTCATGATGGCCCGCTTCTTCTTGGTCCTAGAGTAAAGGGAGAAGACCTGGGGGTACTGGTATCGCGTATACCTGCTGTATTTGCGTTTCTTGGCTGTCGCTACGCCAGCGGACATCAGGTCAATGGTGTAGGATAACAGCCTCCATGCCTGCCTCCGCATTATCCGTCCCTTATACATATCCGCCTTGGACAGGCGTTGATAGGCGAGGGCGAGGTCTTCAGGCTCCACGTATTCCCTGGGCAGGTTTTCGACAACCCACTTCATAATTAGGTCTGGGTCCTCACCTGATTCGTTAATCGCCTCCCTCGCCCTATCGCAGGAGGTGGTTTTGAATATCCTGATTAGGGTGTCGAAGATCTTGATCTCGCTGTCCCTGATGGTGAGGACGTCGATATCACCAAGGCCGAGCTTTCTCCTTCCTTCGGTCAGAGCTTGAAGGTCGTTTATCGCTGAGCGCAGGTCGCCGTTGGCGTTGACGGCGATTATCTTCAGAACCCTCTCCTCGGTGGATATGCCCTCCTTAGTGCAGATTTCCTTGAGGACTCCCAGTACTGTGCGCTGGTCTATGCGCTTGAGCGGGACCATCAATGTTAATGAGCGGAAGTCTCTGGGCAGGACCCAGGGGTCGTTGGCTATCAGTACCATGGGGTGGAGGGTCTCCTTGACCAATTTTTTCAGGGCCTTTAAACCCCCATAGTCGGATTTCCCGTGGATGCCGTCGACCTCGTCCAGGATTATTATTCTTTTCTCCGCCGTAGAGGCGAGGGTGTGTTGCCT
>CAZDSM010000170.1:0-9540 GCA_964508205.1 Candidatus Hydrothermarchaeota archaeon
GTGAGATTCTCAAACTTGCTAATGAACAAGACCCTGTTTTAGTTAAATTTGGAGGAGGATGTAAAGATCTTGAAGTAAGAGAAATTGACACTCTAAAGGGTAAAATGCTAGTTGTTCATCTTATCGTTGATTGTCGCGATGCGATGGGTGCAAATGCTGTTAACACTATGGTAGAAGCAGTTGCCTCTAGAATTGAAATTTTAAGTGGTGGGAAAGTATTACTTCGAATAATCTCGAACCTAGCTGTTCACCGTTTAACAAGAGCTAAAGGAATTTTTAATAAAGAATTACTCGGAGGTGAAAAAGTAGTTGAAGCTATATTGAAAGCTTATGCCTTTGCAGTGGCTGACAAATATCGATGCGCAACACATAACAAGGGAATAATGAACGGAATAACTGCTGTCACTCTTGCTACAGGGAATGATACTCGAGCCATTGAAGCTGGAGCTCATGCATATGCGTCACTTGATGGAAAGTATACCTCTTTAAGTCATTACTACAAAAACGATGAAGGCAACTTGGTCGGAGAGATCGAACTTCCGATGGCTGTAGGAATAATCGGAGGTGTAACGGCAGTTCATCCAACCGCCAAAGTATGTATTAAAATATTAGGAGTTAAAAAAGCCTCTGAGCTTTCCCAAGTAATTGCATCCGTTGGGCTAGCTCAAAACTTAGCAGCACTTAAAGCATTAGCTACAGAAGGTATCCAACGAGGTCATATGAGCCTTCACGCTAGGAACATAGCAATTATGGCTGGTGCAAAAGGAGAGATGATAGAAAAAGTAGCTAAAATACTTGTAGCTGATAAAAAAATTAGAGTTGATAAAGCAAAAGAAATACTAGCCAAACTTTCAGGAGAATAAATTAACATTCTGAAACAACATAGTTACTAATTTTCTAGTCATAAATTATTTTAGAAATTATGATAAAAAAACCGGTTCAGTAAATTAATATAAACCTATTATTAGTATATAACTAATTTTAATTAGAAGATTAATTTTTCTCTGAATTGCGCGGTTCTGTTGGGTTATTCATGATGGGATGGGCTTTGCACTTAAAATAGCGTTTGCACCTAAAGTCAAGGAAAATTCAGAGCTTTCCCCGATACTCACGTGTATCAGCGTCGTCATGATCCTCTTGTTGCTTCAACCAATGATGCTGAGGGCACTGTACGTCCATAATCCTTTATTACAGGAATGTATCAAAGTAAGGTTCAGCATGGTTTTGACTGAGAACATGGAGGAGTACCTTGAGATCATCTGGATGATAGCTGAAAGGGGGCAGGAGATAGCGAAGATTATCGATATCGCCGGGGGGTTGAACATAGCCCCTCCCAGCGCTGTGGAGATGCTGAGGAAGATGGAGGGGATGGGGCTCGTAAAATATGAGGCCCGGATAGGCGTGAGCCTAACTGAGCACGGGAGAAATAATGCCAGGCAGGTTATAAGAAATCACAGGATAGCCGAACTCCTGCTAACGGAAATTTTAGAGATGGACGTTGACGAGGACGCGGTATGCGGCCTTGAGCACCACATCAGCGAGGAGATAGCTGAAGCGGTCTGCACCAGATTAAACCACCCGAGAAACTGCCCCCATGGGAATAAGATTCCCAAGGGAAAATGCTGTAAGTAGAGATTAGGGTTCTACCGATTTTCGATATAAAGACATACATCCGATTTTTTATGACGCTTTTAATCGAAAGATTTATATATGGATTTAGGTATCCCTAATTAGGAATGCCTAATTAAATATATATGGGAGTACGGAGGAACAAAAAAATGAAGATGAAGAGACGTACGTTCATGAAGTATGTCGGTACTGCTGCCCTGAGCGTCACGGCGCTGGGTTGCCTGGGAAAGAGACCGGCTGTAGAGAAAGCGGAAGATGGATTAGCGGCCAAAACAGAGAAGCTGACGATTTATTCAGGACGAGGTGAGAACCTGGTCGGACCAGTGATTGAGAGGCTTCAGGAAGACACTGGTATCGATATCGAAGTTCGCTATGGCAAGACGGCCGAACTGGCAGCCACGATTTTAGAAGAGGGTAAGAACAGTCCAGCGGACCTCTTCTTCGCCCAGGATGCAGGAGCTCTCGGCGCATTGTCCAAGGAAGGTCGATTGCTCAAAATCCATGACTCTCTTCTGGGGAAGGTGGAGCCCCGCTTCCGCTCGCCCAAGGGCGAGTGGGTGGGCGTCACGGGTCGAGCAAGAACTGTGGACTACAACGTAAAACTGGTTGACAAAAAGGAGCTCCCGGATTCTATATGGGGGTTCACCGAACCCAAATGGAGCGGTGAGAAGATTGGCTGGGCGCCTACGAATGGCTCCTTCCAAGCCTTTGTCACCGCCTACAGGGTGCTCGAAGGCGAGGACAGAGCGCGAGAGTGGTTACAGGGCATCATCGCCAACGAGCCGCAGGTCTATCCTAAAAACACGCCCATCGTCGCGGCCCTGGGCCGGGGAGAAATCCACGTTGGCTTTGTGAACAACTACTACCTCCACCGCTTCCAAGCCGAGGATCCTGGCTTCCCTGTCGCTCACCACTACACCAGGGGCGATGCCGGCTCCATGATCAACATTGCAGGGCTGGGGATCGTGGATACAGCCAAGAACCTAGAGCTTGCCGAAGAGTTCATCGGGTACATGCTCAACGAGGATGCTCAGCTATACTACGCCACGAAGACCTACGAGTACCCGCTGATCGCAGGTGTAAGCGTAATGGGCCCGCAGAAGCCCCTGTCGGAAATCGTCACGCCAAACATTGACCTGAGCGATCTGGACGACCTGAAGGGGACCCTGAAGCTGCTGCAGGACGTGGGAGCTTTGTGAGGAAGAAAGCCAAAAAAAGACTGGTAACACAGTGTAGCATATGCAAACTGCTTTGAGTGCTAGGTTGAAGAAGGGTCTTCACCGCTCCATGAAGGCGCCTTTGCCCCTGGTCTTTGCGGCCTTCGTCGTGGCCTCTGCCATGATGCTGCCTCTCGTCTACCTGACCATACGCACGGCCACCGGAGGCGAAGAAGTTGGGGACCTGCTTCTCCATGCCCGCACAATCCAGGTCTTCGTTAATAGCGCTCTTTTAGCTCTTGTGGTCACAGTCATGTCTGCCATGATTGCAGTACCCCTGGCCTTCTTGACGGTGCGAACAGACCTTCCTTGGGGACGCTATTGGTCTGTAGCTACGGCGCTACCCCTGGTGATTCCCAGCTACGTGGGTAGCTTCGCAATTATAGCTGCCCTTGGACCAAGGGGCAGCATCCTTCAAAACTGGCTTGCACCTCTTGGGATTGAGCGGTTGCCATCGATCTACGGGTGGCCCGGAGCTGTGTTGGCGCTCACCCTATTCACCTATCCATACATCCTTCTGACGGTGCGCGCCAGCTTGCACAGCTTAGATCCTGCGCTGGAGGAGGCCTCGCACACCCTCGGCTATAATCGCCGAGAAACGTTCTTCCGGGTGACCCTCCCCCATCTTAAACCCTCCATCGCGGCCGGTGGGCTGCTGGTGGCGCTTTACACGCTGAGCGACTTCGGCACCCCCTCCCTGATGCGCTTCGACTCTTTCACCAGGGTGATTTATATCCAGTACCAGTCCAGCTTTGACCGTAGCATGGCGGCCGTCCTAGCCCTTTCGCTGGTAGCGCTGGCAATCATCATTCTTTTCTTGGAATACCTGGCTCGCGGCAAGGCCATGTACTACAGCAGCGGCACTGGCTCAAGGCGTCCACCCAGCACCATCAAGTTAGGTCGCTGGCGTTGGCCCGCGCTGATATTCTGCGCAACCGTGGCGGGGTTGGCTTTGGTGATGCCTTTGGGCGTGATCGCCTACTGGCTTGTGCGGGGAATCTCTACTGGGGAGCAGTTGATGTTTGTCTGGCAGCTTGCCTTGAACTCCGTCTACGTCTCCGGCTTAGCTGCTCTCGTGGCCGTAATTGCCGCTTTGCCTGTGGCCATTCTTGCTGTGCGCTTTCCCGGCCTGCTCAGCAACCTGCTGGAGCGCAGTACCTACATAGGCTTCGGCCTTCCAGGCATAGTGGTCGCCCTCTCGCTGGTATTTTTCGGTGCCAAATACGCTACGCCCCTCTATCAGTCCATGGCCATGCTCATCTTCGCCTACGTGGTGCTGTTCATCCCCCAGGCAGTTGGCACGACTCGCTCATCGCTATTGCAGATGAACCCCCGGCTGGAGGAGGCGGCCAGCAGCCTAGGCTCTAACCTCTGGCAGACCCTGCGTAGGGTGACCGCGCCCTTGGTGCGTCCCGGTCTCCTCACCGGCGCGGCCCTCGTATTCCTCACAACCATGAAGGAGTTGCCAGCCACCCTATTACTGGCGCCCACCGGCTTCAACACCCTGGCGACCCGCATCTGGTCGGCCACAGATGACGCCTTCTTTGCGCGCGCTGCTGCACCGGCACTTCTGCTGGTAGCCGTCTCAGCCCTTTCCATGGTTATAATCCTATCTCAGGAGCAACGGAGCGAAGGGAGAGGAAAACAATGAAAATGAAGGTGAGCGCATGGCGATAATAGAGCTGAAAAACATTACCAAAAGTTACGAGGGCGCGAAGGCCGTTAAGGAGCTGTCCTTCAGGGTGGAGGAGGGAGAGATATTTGCCATCCTGGGCCCCAGCGGATGCGGAAAGACTACCACCCTGCGCCTGATTGCTGGATTTGAAAATCCCGACAGTGGGGAAGTAAGGATTAATGGTGCGCCGGTCGCTGGCAGCGGGTTTTTCATTCCGCCCGAAAGGAGAAACGTTGGAATGGTATTTCAGGACTACGCTCTGTTTCCTCATCTGAGCGTGAAAGAGAATATTGCCTTTGGATTGGGTAGGTTTGGGAAAGCTCAGAGAGAAAAAATAATCGAGACCATGTTGGAGTTCGTTGGTTTGAAGGGGTTTGCGGAGCGCTATCCGCACCAGCTCTCCGGCGGCCAGCAACAGCGTGTCGCCCTTGCCAGAGCCCTTGCTCCGCGCCCAGTGGTCATGCTCTTAGATGAACCCCTCAGCAACCTCGACGCTGATATGCGGGCCCAAATGCGGGGTGAGGTGCTGAGTATCCTGAGAAAGGCGCAAACCACCGCTGTCCTGGTTACTCACGACCAGGAGGAAGCTTTTGCCATGGCTGATTGCGTAGCAGTGATGAATGCGGGGAGGTTAGAGCAGATAGGTTCCTCGGAAGAGATTTATCATTTCCCATCTACTCGATTTGTTGCAGACTTCGTGGGACAGGCGGATTTCATCGACGGCGTCGTGGAAAAGAGAGGAATCGTAACCGAAATAGGGGTATTCCCGAATAACACATCCCTCGCTAAAGATACAAATGTTCAGCTCATGGTTAGGCCGGATGACATAACCTTCACCTTGGATGAAAAGGGCAGTGCGGTGGTAGAAAACCAGGAGTTCAAGGGCTCTGAGAACCTCTATGCCCTTAGACTGGCCTCGGGGAAACTGGTGCACAGCAGCCGCCCCTCCACCTTATTGGTCGAGCCGGGTACCAGAGTTAGAGTGAAGGCAACCCCCACACACATCGTTGCCTTCATAGGGGATAGGGTGATGAGGTAGTTTTGAATTATGCGAGGTATCGATAAATCTTTTAATATCCCAGGCGCAGGCAGTCCTGTCGATGTGGGGCCCCTCCCTCGTCACTCATTGCATCTCCAACCACAGCTAACTGGATAAGAAACCGATGTACGTATATACGTCTTTTGCCTCTGGCGCCAAACCTTAAAGTTAGGTGTTCAAATGGATGTTTGGATTGGACTGTTAGGTATATCCTATGCGATAAATCACTAATCTATCAACTTGATTCCATCGTTAATTAGGATTACTTTATCATGAATAACCCAACAGAACCAAATTGCGCATAATTATTAATATCACAAGATATTTTTGTTATATTATGAAGTTTTACAAGTATCAAGGCGCTGGAAACGATTTTATTCTTATAAATAATCTCCAAGGCAAAATTGAAGAAAGTCAGAAAGCTGAGTTGGCGAAAAGATATTGTAAACGACATTTTAGCATTGGAGCAGATGGTATTATGATTTTAGAAAATTCTGACGAATACGATGCTAAAATGCGATTTTTTAATCCTGATGGTAGTGAAGGCGAGATGTGTGGTAATGCAATAAGATGCTTTGCTAGACATATCTATGAACGGGGTATTAAAAAAAAAAAGGAGTTAAATATTGATACCCAAGCGGGTGTGAAAAGAAATTGGTTAACTGTGGAAAACGGTGAAGTGAAAAATGTGAAAGTGGATATGGGTAAACCTTTAATTAAAAATCAAAATTTAATTCTTGATGTCAAAGGGATCCCCATGAAAATGTTTTCCTTGGAGGTCGGGGTTCCTCATGCTGTTTTAATAGTTAATGATTTAGCGAGACTCAAAGTCAACGAAATAGGGAAGGAAATACGGAATAATCCTATTTTCCCCAAAGGCACAAATGTCAATTTTCTTCAGCAAATCGGGAAAAACAGGTTTAAGATTAGGACATATGAACGTGGGGTTGAAAGAGAAACAATGGCCTGTGGTTCAGGGTCCTGTGCCTCCGGTTCTTCTGCAGTTCTCCTTGGACTTGCCGATGCTGATAAACCTATTGAAATTGAAGCTGAAGGAGGTAAGATTTTAGTTGAGATAACTAAGATTGGAGAGGAATTGGAAACTATATTTATGAGTGGACCATCAGAATTTATTTACGAAGGGGAGATTTGACAACAATATGCAACAATGATAGAGATTAGACAAAGAATTATCAATAACATTAAGAATCACGCATTGAAAGATGCACCAAAAGAAGCCTGCGGGATTTTAGTCGGAAAGAACAGTAAAGTTGAAGAGATTTATGAATGTAAAAATTCAAGTGAATCTCCAGAAACAAATTATGTGATAGCGCCTTCAGATTTATTAACAACTTTAGAAGATTTAGAAAAGGAGAGTAACGATATTATTGGATTTTATCACTCACATCCAACGGGGCCTGATAAACCTTCTAGTATCGATATTGATAGGGCAACCTGGGAAGATCATTCATATGTAATCGTATCAATATCGGATAAATTATCTATATCTTCATGGAAGTTCCAGAGAGAAACAAATAAATTTGCAAGAGAAGAAATAAAAATAATTTAATTTGCTAGAACTCAAAGTATACGATAAAATAAACTGTGTGAATCTGTTATACTTAAACAATAAAATCTATCTTAAAGGTCTTATGATTGGACTATTTTTTTAGCGATTTCTTGCACCTTTCTATTATAAACATCCTTAATCTCTTCTATCTTTGCCTTACTTAAATAATTGAAGGCCTTGCTCGTTTGTATCCCTAAAATTTCAACTCTTAACTTTTCAATATTTTTTTCACATTTTCCTCTTTGTTTTTCAGCTTCTTTGCATGCTAATTCTAGAACTTTAATATCTGAAGAAGTATATTTATCCCTATCTTTGAATTCTTGTTTATTCTTTAACATATGCTGGATTTTTCCTGAGGTCTCTTCTATAAGATATTTGAAGACCTCTTCTTTGATGTTGCCCACATCATTTTCATCTGCTTGTCGTAATAAGGAGTTTTTTTGGACCTTCTTTTTGAGTTTAACCGTTTCTATTTTTTTTTCGAATATAAACTGAAAAATATCTTTTAAATTGCATTCCTCCCCTTTAATGCTTACAATATAACCCTTAGATATATTATTGGCCTTATCAAAAAACTCTTCTGTAAGATTCGATAATTTAGATTCAATTTCCGCCATCTCTTTACTACTTGTCCTCGTAAATTCTTGTTGCCTATCAAAATATTCACCACATACTTCAGAAGTTTTTATTTCAAGACCCCTAAATTTATCTCTTTGAATTTGGAACTCTTCGTCCAATTTTAGTTTCTTTTCAAATTGTTTAACAAATTTTTTTGAATTATCTAAATCAAGTTGTACACAATCTCTAAAGCTAATAAGTGGTAAAGCTGCTAAACCAATATCATTTTTATTAATATTCAGACAATTAGTGACAATTAAATAAATATCTGAAAGTGTTTTCTCCAAAGTTAGCGGTTCTTCTGAACATTTTGACAAACTTTTAATTTTAATCTCAAGATTTTGCAATTCATTCTTCAAATTATTAGAACTCATCTTAAATTAAAATTTTATTAAAATAATATAAATTCTTGGTGAAATATACATTAAAAACCTATGTCACTAAGCTCTTTTTCCAATTTCTGACTTTGGATCTCTCTATTAACTTGCCCCAAAAAATATTCAACAATTCTTTTAGCGGTATCTAAATCATCCCTCTCATCCTCTAATTGTTTATATATACTTTCTAGTTCAACCATCCTATCTTTCTCCGTCAAGTGAGAAAGCATCTCAAGCTTTGCAGTAATATGTTCCAATTTTGGAAATGTTTTGAGGAGTTCATTATCGAAAACTGGAGAAATGTCAGATATGTCAAATAATCTATGCCCGATTTTTACCTCCAGGATTACCTCTTGAGAAATATCATAGTACTTTCTAGGTCTGCCCTTCTCTATTTTTTTATCTCTTGTTTCAAGTATTCCTGCATGGTGCATAAGCTTTAAATGCTCAATTATGGCTTTCTGTCCAACATTTAATTCTTGTGAAACTTGGCTAACATAACAAGGACCCTCAGAAAGAAGTTGAAGTATCTCCCGCCTGGTATCGTTTCCAAGCATATCTAAAATTTGATCGAATTTCATTATAACAAATAGTTTATTTAACGAGGGAAAAAATAACATATGGTTACTAAATTCTTTTACCTAGTTATTTATTCATTAACAATATAATAACAATAAGTTACTTTAATAAAATAGGATCAATAATAAAAATTAAAGGATGTACTTACAGAGTATATAAAGGTATGAAAAATGGAAAGTGCTGATTTAAAAGTTGGTGAAGCAAGAGCAGCAGATGTTGGAAGAGGTATAGGTAGAATAGATCCTCAAGTAATCAAGGATTTAGGACTAACATCGGGGGACGTTATTGAGATCACGGGAAAGAAGAAGACGGCAGTAATATCCTGGCCAGGATATCCAGAGGATGAAGTATTAAAGATAATCCGACTAGATGGTGCTACACGAAGAAACGCAGGTATAGGTATTGATGATAAAGTTAAAGTAAAAAAAATTGAAGCTAAACCAGCAATAAAAGTAAAACTTGCACCCACAGAGCCCTTAAGAATAATCGATGGAGAGTCATATATAAAATTATTATTGGAAAATCGTGTTGTCACAAAGGGTGATATAATTGATATAAACTTAATGGGTAAAAAAATTGGTATGGTAATTGTAGCAATGCACCCATCTAAAAGTTCAGTGATTATTAACTTATCCACCAATATAGAGTTGAGTGAAAAACCAATTAAGAATCTTCCAGAAACAAAGATCCTTAGAATAGCTTATGAAGATATTGGGGGTTTGCGTGATGAAGTTCAAAAGGTTCGTGAGATGATAGAACTCCCAATGAAACATCCAGAGCTCTTCGAACGTCTAGGAATAGAAGCACCAAAAGGTGTTCTCCTTCACGGCCCTCCA
>CAZDSM010000171.1:0-1690 GCA_964508205.1 Candidatus Hydrothermarchaeota archaeon
GTGACAGCACCCCCCCTAAAGGCGAGGGGCAGGGCCTCTTTTAAACCGCCCTTCATCGCGGCATTGGCAGTTCTGACGTTCGTCCTCACTGAGATGTTCATCCCAAGGTAACCCGCTGCGGCGGAGAAAACAGCGCCCACGAGGAAGGAAACCCCTGTCTGCCAGTTTATCACCAGGGATAGAGTGATGGTTATGATGATCGCGAAGATTGTGATGGTCCTGTACTGCCTGTTCAAATACGCCATGGCCCCTTTTCTTATAGCCTCAGAGATCTTAACCATCTTCTCGGTACCTGTCCCGTATCCCAGGACGTCCTTGATCAGGTAGGCTGAGAATAACAGGGCGAGGATGCTTGATGCCATAGCTATTAATGCGATTTCCATTCTATTTTCCTCCTTATCTTAGATAACCGTCTAATATCAAGTGCTTCTTTTGTCTGAGGTAAATCACGGGTGCGCCTTTACTTTTCAGCTTCTCAATTAAAATCTTATCGTTTGTACATATTATCGTATTCTTCGATGCCAGAGCGAGGAGGGCCTCGTCCACGTCCTTGCCTTCAGTCGCGATCCTCGGCAACTCCTTGACAAGGGAGAGGGCCCCTTTGGCGTCCATGGTCATCAAGCCCCGGAGCTCGGATATCACGCCGTCGGTAACGTACAGGTCATATTTCACATTCAGGATGCGCTCAATTTCTGCAAATATGTCAACTCGGAATTGAAAGGGTGCCAACAGGAAATTCGTGTCAAGTATTACCCTATATGATGATGCCGTAGCCAATTAACCTCCACCTTGCCCCTATTCTCCTGCTTATCGCAGCCCTTGCGCCCTTGTCTGCACATACCGGGATCTTAAGCTTCACCTCTACCTCGTCTCCCCGAGTGCTGGTAACCATTCCGATTGTTGTAGCAGTGCCTATGCTGAGCATCAGGGGTTCATTGGTCTTTATCTCCTCTACTTTGAGCTCCTCCTTAGTGCCGACGACGCGCTGTAAGAGGTGTGCCTTCAGGGTGAAGGCGTGCAGAGCTGGGGGTAGAGTATTCGGCAGTCCTATGAGCATGCCCGATAATCCGTCAGATTTGGTTATGCTGGGATCGAGCTTTGTTCCTATGCCCACTAAACCCCCTGGATACGCCTCTTTTACCTTCTTCTTCCCTATCCGGAGGGAGGTGATATCGGTGGTGAGGGGTTTCCAGAGTTCCTGATTTTCCTCCTTGGTCTTTACTCCTGGATAAATTTCGATTACCTGCCCATCTTTGAGAATGCCCTGGCTCAGGGAGCCTCCGACTACTCCACCCCTAAGCTTCTCCGGAGGGGTGCCGGGTTTATTCACATCAAAGGAGCGGGCGATGAACATCCTCGTGGGCTTCTTGGGGTCCCTTTTAATCGAGGGTATAACCCCCTCGATTTCCTGGATTAAGACGTCGATATTTGCGTTGTGCTGGGCGGCAATCGGGATAATCTGGGCATCCTCTGCCACGGTGCCCTTAACGAATTTGTTGATCTGCTTGAAGTGCTCCTGGGCCTTCTCCTTTGGGACTAGGTCGATTTTATTCTGAACTATTATGAGGTTTTTCACTCCGATTATATCCAGGGCCATGAGGTGCTCCTTGGTTTGAGGCTGGGGGCACGGCTCGTTCGCCGCTATCACCAAAACAGCCCCGTCCATCAGGGCTGCACCGCTCAACATGGT
>CAZDSM010000172.1:0-3549 GCA_964508205.1 Candidatus Hydrothermarchaeota archaeon
ACGAATTTAATGCGTAGGAAATTTCCCATTTTTTAACAATTTTTCTCTTCAAAAAATATTTAAAATATAACCTTTAACCGCCAATTGCTCATAAGATACTTAGCTACTTTTCAAGGTCTTATGGGGCACCTTCCCCCCCCCTTAATTTCCCGCTAAAAAATAATTTTTCAGTTGAAATAATTGTAGTTATTATTGGCGGAATCCTTATGAAATATGAATACTTCGATGTCACTGCTGATGTCGGTGTTAAGGCCTACGGCGCAACTCTTAATGAAGTATTCGAGAACGCGGCTATTGCGGTTTTCCAGGTGATGTGCGATACCACGATGGTTGCTCCCAGAAAGAAAAAAAAGGTGCTGGTAAGGGCAGACGACCTCGGGGGGTTGCTTTGTGAGTGGCTGACCCAGCTTTTGGGTTTGAAGGATATTTATGGGATGATGTTCAGCCGATTTAAAGTTCATGTGGACGAGGAAAAAATTGCCCTGGACGGTGAAGCCTGGGGCGAAGAAACGAGGGAGAAGCACTCCATAAAGACCGATGTTAAGGCCGTAACCTACCATATGATGGAGGTAAAGAAAAACGACCTTTGGCGAGGGAGGTTCATCCTCGATGTGTAGGTGAGTAGATGAAGCTCAAAAAGATCTCGGATTATGAATGGGAGCTGGAAAAGGGCCTTAAGGAATGCATGCTCGTACCTGGGAGAATATATACTAATAAGAAATTGCTGGGGGACGTCGAGGACGGCGCCCTGGAGCAGTGTGCCAACGTAGCCTGCCTCCCTGGCATAGTGAAGTACTCCATAGCCATGCCGGATATTCACTTCGGCTACGGCTTCCCTATTGGAGGGGTAGCCGCCTTCGACGCAACTGACGGTGTCATCTCCCCGGGGGGCGTGGGCTTCGACATAAACTGCGGCGTCAGACTCCTGAGAACAAATCTTGACCTTGGAGCTATAAAGCCGAGGATAAAGGAGCTCATCGATCATATGTCATACAGCATCCCCTCAGGGGTGGGCAAAAAGGGGAAGATACGCCTTGGTAGGAGGGAGCTTGAAGATGCACTGCGCAGAGGAGCTGCGTGGGTAGTGGAGAAGGGCTACGGCTGGGAGGACGACCTGGATAATATCGAGGAAAACGGCAGGATGGGGGGCGCAGACCCGGGCAAGGTAAGCGACTTCGCCAAGAAGCGGGGAGCATCCCAGTTGGGCACCCTGGGCTCTGGCAACCATTTCCTCGAGATTCAAAAGGTCGATAAGATATACCATGAGGAATTAGCTCAGGCATATGGCATCCTAAAGAAAGACCAGATAACCGTCATGATCCACTCTGGTTCCCGGGGATGTGGTCATCAGATATGCTCCGACTACCTTCGGAACATGGAGCGGGCTGCGAAAAAATACGGCATAGAGCTCCCTGATAGACAGCTCGCCTGCGCCCCAGCTGAATCCCCGGAGGCCCAGGATTACTACGACGCCATGCAGTGCGGCGTCAACTACGGCTTCGCCAACCGTCAGACCATCGCTCACTGGACGAGGGAATCCTTTGAGAAGGTCCTCGGTGAGGATGCTGAATCTATGGGTATGCACACGGTCTACGAGGTGGCTCACAACATCGCGAAGCTCGAGGAGCATTTGCTCGACGGTGTCAAGCGCAAAGTTTATGTGCACCGTAAGGGCGCAACACGGGCCTTCGGCCCTGGTAGTAGTGAAATCCCTAAGAAATATCTCAAGCACGGCCAGCCGGTCTTAATACCAGGGGACATGGGCTCCGCAAGCTACCTTCTCGCCGGTACCGAAAAAGCCATGAGCACCACCTTCGGCTCCACATGCCACGGCGCAGGGAGAAAGCTCAGCAGAGCCGCTGCCAAAAGGAAGTTCTGGGGCGAGACCGTCATCAAGGCCATGGCTGAACAGGGGATATATGTTCGCGCAACGAGCAAGCCGGTGGTAGCAGAGGAAGCCCACGGCGCCTATAAGGACGTAGGCGAGGTAGTGAGGAGCGCCGAAGGTGCTGGGATATCAAAAGTAGTGGCGAGGCTCACGCCCCTGGGAGTAGCGAAGGGCTAGATATTTTCGTCTTAACCCTTCTTAGCTTTCTTTTTTGGGCTTTTTCGGCAATGGCTTCACTACGAGGGCTTTGATTATCTTATCAGCGAGAGTTTCCTCTTTTTTCTCCTCCTCCTTCTCAGGAAAATTGAGGGCCCTGACGGCTTCGTATGTGTTTCCCACGCCGCAGGTGTTTCCCACGCCGATTATCACGATTCTGCCCTTGGCGTCCGTCCTCTCAAGGCTTTCCTCGATAAGCTCGATGGCCTTGGGTACTGATTCGCTGATATCCTTGGTCAGGGGGGAGATGGCATCCTCGATAGACATTTTGATAACGTAGGCCTCCAGGGGGAGATTCTTAGCCATCGCTACCGCCTCTATCTTGGCCTTCTCAGGGCCGGGGTCTCCAATGGCCGCGCCAATTCCCTCGGCTACATTCCCAGTCTTCTCACCTTCCAGCTTGATGCTTGCGTCAATGGTTATTATCTTGGCCACCTCGTTCTTCTCGCAGACCTTCTTAACCCCACTGCCGATTTTGCCCAGAGTTGCGCCCGGGCCCTTGGCCTTGAGTACTAGGACGTGTCTTTCTGAAGTCTCGACATCATGGCAAATGACGTCCTTGGCCACTTCGTAGCCCCCATCCCCCAGAACGAGGTTGGCAGCTACTAGGGGCCCTATGCCGTCACCGATGGGCTTACCCTCGGCAATGCATTTAACGCCCTTCATCTGGGCCTTGGCTATCTTTTTGATCATCGGAAGGCTCATCTGAATTATCATCGCTATCTGGAAGTTCCCAGTCTTTTTAACGAACTCCACGTAATGACGGACGGTTTTAGCGATGATATTCAGTCCAATGCCGCTCTTGAGGAGGGATACCATGTTGGCCTGCCATACCTCATCTCCCTCGGGGGCAATGCGCGCAGCGATGTCCTCAAATCTGCTTTCACTTTTATCCAAGAGGTGCTCCACTTTTTTCAGTATGCCGTAGGGGTCGAGATCAACAGGGCCAATGAGGAAGAATTCCAGGGCGTTTTCAACGACTCTTTTTGGATCCTCCTTCACCTTACCCTTCTCCTTTGAGGTCTTGATTATAATGGTCACCGCTTTCTTTGTGTAGCCCTCAAGGGTTTCGGCCACCTTCTCCATATCCGCTATCATGCGGTAGAGCATGTACTTCGGGTAGAGCAGGATAAAGGAGAAAAAAAGCACCATCCACAGTACTTGCCCGATCCAGTTTTGGTCGAAAAGAGCCATAAAAACAAATATTAATATTCGCCCTTTTATATTTTAGCTATGAGGCTTTTGGTCAGGGCGCGGGTGTACCCGACAGAGGATGAGGAGAAGGTTAGGAAGGCGATAAGGAAGCTCTTTGAGGTCGAGATATGCAGGGAGGGGAAGTATCTCGTTGGAAAAAGCGTTGGTAGGGAATCCTTGAAAAAGATTCATCTGTGCTTGAGGAGTCAGGGAATCCTCGACTCAGCCAGAGATATATTCCTCAAAGAAGC
>CAZDSM010000173.1:0-13396 GCA_964508205.1 Candidatus Hydrothermarchaeota archaeon
ATCCAAAGCTCGATGTTCTCGTAGAAATTATCACGAAGGAATCGAAGAAGAAGATAATTGTCTTCAGCCAGTTCCGGGATACTGCCATGAAGATAGTGGAGGAGTTGAAGGGGATAGATGGCGTTAAACCCGTTAGGTTTGTGGGCCAGGCCTCAAAGGAGGGAGACAAGGGACTAACCCAGAGGCAGCAACTCGAAATCCTGGATAAATTCCACTCCGGTGAATACAGCGTTTTAGTCGCAACAAGTGTTGCGGAGGAGGGACTTGATATTCCGAAGGTTGATCTAGTGCTCTTCTATGAGCCCGTCCCGAGTGAGATACGCTCAATTCAAAGGCGCGGCAGGACAGGAAGGAGCAGGGCTGGTAGAGTTATCGTCTTGATGACTAAGAAATCCAGAGACGAGGGGTTCTACTGGAGCAGTTTTCACAGGGAACGGAGGATGCGCGTAATTCTGGAGCGCCTTAAGGACAAGCATTATAAGCCGAAGATGGAAGTCGATCAGAAGCAGCTTCAGGATTTCTTCGAGGTAAGCCACACCATAGTCATCGATTCTAGGGAGCTCGCTTCGAACGTGGCAAGGGAACTCCTGAAACACGGAATAGTCTCGAAGCCGAAGTTACTAGATGTGGGGGACTACATCCTCAGTGACCGGGTAGGAGTGGAGCGGAAGACGGCGGAGGATTTCCTCCAGTCGATAATAGATAAACGCCTCCTCGAGCAGGTTTTAAGGCTGCGCCAGAGCTACGCAAGACCCCTGATGATAATTGAGGGCGCGGGACTCTACTCCAAGAGGGGCGTGCACCCAAACGCTGTTAGGGGTGCGCTAGCAAGCATAGCAATTGACTTCGGAATATCCATAATTTTTACACGGGACGAAAAAGATACCGCCGGGCTGCTGGCGGTCATTGTTAAGAGGGAACGGAAAGAGGGGAGAGAGGAAATCCAGATCCGCGGCGACAAGCGCGTCTTGACCCTGGGGGAGCAGCAGGAGAGCATCATAGCTGGCCTGCCCAAGGTGAACATCGTCCTCGCAAGGAGGCTACTTCAGGAGTTCAAATCCGTGGAGAAGGTCTTCAGCGCAGATGAGGAGGAACTCACGAGTGTGCAGGGCGTAGGGAAGAAAATAGCCACGGATATCAGGCGCGTGATAACCGTGCTATATGGAGCCAGATAAAGTGCTGGAGAAGCTTTCAAGCCTATTTAATTCGACGCCTCCTCCTTTTTTAATCCGTAAAGTATGCAAATGTCTATCTTTCGTTATGCTCTTCTCCATCCATACCACCTTTTTAATAGAAAAATTAACGTTTCTTTTCTACAAGGGACTCTAATAGCTTGTCGATTACATCTTCGTAAGATACTTCGAGCTTCTCCTTCAAGGTCTCTTTCATGTAACGTTCGGCGGCCTTTAATTTTTCATCTTTTTCTTTGAGTTCCTCAATCTTCAATTTCAGCTTTTCATCAAGCTCGCTTTTATCCGCCTTCAGGGAGGATATCGTCTTGACATGACCCGAGATTTCCTCCTCATTTTCGGATAATTTCCCCGAGAGGGTGACGACCCGATTCTCAATCTCAGCGCGCCTATCTTCGTATTCAGCTATCCGCGTATCCTTCTCAGCCACTGCACCCCTCAGAGGACTAATCTCCTTCTTCAAAGCATTATTAGCCTCAGAAAGACCCCTAACCTCCTCCCTTGCCGCAGCCAAACTGGACTCCCTCGACTCCAACGCATCCTCAAGTTCCCCAACCCTAGTCCCGATCCCCTGAAGCTTCTCCCTGGACTCAGCGAGCTGACCCTCCTTCTCAGCGACATTATCTCGAAGCCCATTCACCACCTGTTCATACTCATCTATCTTGTTATCCCTAACCGCTATGTCCTTGATTATCGTATCCTTCGTCGTGTTTAACGCCTGGACATCACTTCGTAGCTCCTCTATTTGCACGTCCTTAGTTGAAACCAGTTCATACAGCTTATACAATTTCTCCTCAAAATCCGCAGTCTTCTGTTTTATCTCCCTCTCCCTTTCTTCCAAATTATTTTCTAGCTCCTCCGCCTTTTCTTCAGTGACGGTCTCAAGAGTCTCCAGCTCCCGCTGAAGGATGTTCCTTTCCCCGGATAAGGCCTCTATCTCAGCTGATTTTTCTTCGATTGCTTTCTCCTGAGTTCCCGAAGTGACCTCAAGGCCTTCGACTCTTGCTCTAAGCTCCTCCGCCTTCGGCAGGATGTCGGAGAACTTCTGAAGTTTCTCCTCATGTGTTGCCTGAAGCTTCAGGTAGTCCACCTCCATGCCCTGAAGGCGGTCTAAATCCGACATATCTGTGTTCAGAGCTTCCACTCTTCTTTCGGATTCAGAAAGCTTTTCATCACTTGCAACGAGATTGGCCTCAAGGGAGGCGATTTTCTCTTCGTAAGCCGAGCTCTTATTCTCCCTCTCGGACAGATCTGTTATCAGGGTATCCTTCGTGATGGTGAGATCATCAACTTGCAGCTGCGTCTTCTCTATGTCCTTCTCCTTCTCTGAAAGGGTGGTTTCCAATTCATTGTTCCTTTCCAGGAGCCCGGAGAGCTTTCCCTCGAAATCCGTGAGCCGCTCCTCCTTCTCGGTGATGCCCTCCTTCAGAGAGACCATTTCGGAGCTGAGATAGCTGTTGGAGTCCTTGAGCTCGTCTATCTGCCCGTCTTTCTTCTTAAGTTCCTGTTCTTTCTGAGCGAGGGATTTCTCGAGCTCAGCTATTTTCGGCTCATAGCCCTTGTATTGGGTGGCCAACTTCTCGGTTTCTGAGATCTTATCCAATACCTCCGTCTCCCTGAATTCACCCTCTTTCCGAAGTTTCTTGAGTTCCTTTTGCTGAGCGGCAATATCCGAGTCCCTTTCCTTCAAACTCTCTTTTAAAATCTCCTGTTCCTCCTTCAGCGGGTCGTTGATTTGCCTTAAATTCTCAATCTCCTGCAAGGCACGGTCAAGTTCATCATCCTTCGTTAAGAGATCTTTTTCCATGGACTGGAAATCTCTATCCCTGGTCACGTATTCGCGGCTTTTCTCCTTGAACTCCTGATCCATGTTATCATACCTTTCTCTCATCTCCAGAAGCTCATTCTCCAAGGATTTTGCCCGCTTCTGCTCAGCCTTCAAAAAAGAAACAGTCTCCAACAAACGTTTCTCCTTACCCTCCAAATCAGCCCGCATACCATCCAAAGTCTTCTCGACCTCGCCCTTAGATATCCGAAGAGTCTGCAAATCAACAAGTTCATCCTGCGTAGAAGAAAGCTCTCCTTTAGCCTGGGACAAAGTCACATGGATGCTCTTCAGTTCATTTTTGAGGTCTTCGCTCTCGTCCTTGTATCCCGTAAGCTCGTCTAACTTGCCATTGAGCTCCTGGATTCTGACATCCTTCTCTTTGAGCATCCTCTTCAGCCCCCCCACTTCCCCAGAATCCGAGAGACTTTTATGCAGGGATTTAATCTCTTTTTGCAGGTCATGGTTTTCCTCCTGGAGTTCGACAGTATCAACTATCTTAGACTGAGCGTCCCCCAGGGCCGTGATTTTCTCCTTGATTTCCAGCTCCATGTTCTCATTTTTCTCTCTCAGCCCCAGAAGCTCATTCTCCAAGGATTTTGCCCGCTTCTGCTCAGCCTTCAAAAAAGAAACAGTCTCCAACAAACGTTTCTCCTTACCCTCCAAATCAGCCCGCATATCCCCCAAAACCTTCTCAACATCCCCCGCAGACTTACGCGAAGACTGCAAATCCACGAGTTCATCCTGCGCAGAAGAGCGGGCCTTCTCCGACTTTTTCAAGTCTTTTTTTAGGTTCGCAACTTCCTCTTTATAATCCTTAGTTTTCTTCTTATATTTACCCAGGTCCTCTATTTTCTTCTCGAACTTCCTGATTCTGGCGCTCTTCTGGTCTATGAGCTTTTTTAATCCCCCCACTTTGCCGGTATCCGGCAGAGCCTTCTCAAGCTTTGAAAAATCCTTCTGAGCCTCCTTCAGCTGCCTCCGATACTGCTTGATCTCCTGCTTCTTTTCCTCGGCCAACCGCTTCTCATCCTTTAGCTTTGCCTCGTAAATCTTTCTGTTGTACTGGATAATCCTGTTAAGCCTGTCTATCTCCTTCCTCAAATCCTCCATTTCATAAACGAATTTCGATGATACTGCCAATTATATACCTCCGCTTTCCAGTTATAAAGTGGTAATTTCTTCGCATGTTGTATTAATATTTTATTATTTTCAAACGGGACTATATTTTAAATACGAATAGGATTTAATCGATTACCATGCCCAAGATAAAGTGCTTCGTCATTGATTTAGATGGGGTGATTTACAAGGGAGACACCCTCGTAAAGAACGCTGATAAGCGCATCATCAACATGCGGAAGAAGGGCAGGGTGTTCTTCGCCACCAACAACGCCTCCCTTCACAGAGAGGAATACGTGAATAAGCTCAAGGGTTTTGGTATCCCTGTTGAGAAGGACGAGATCCTCACATCAGCCTATGTTTCCGCGGTTTATATCAATACCCATTATGACAACCCCGCGGTTTTCATGATAGGTGAGAAGGGTCTTAGGCAGGAGCTGGAGGAGCAGGACATTGAGGTTTGCTATCGCAACTGCGATCTGGTTCTGGTAGGCCTAGATAGGGGATTTAACTACGACAAGCTCGCCCTCGCCTTGCGGTATATCGAGAAGGGAGCACCATTCCTGGCGACCAACGATGACAATACCCTCGTGAGTGAGAGGGGACTACTTCCGGGGGCAGGGGCTATCGTAAGCGCCCTGAAAACAGCTTCCAGGAAGGAGCCCATCGTGATTGGAAAGCCCTCGGATATCATGGCTGACTTCATATTGACCAAGGCGGGAGTGAAGCCCGAAGAGGTCCTGCTTATAGGCGACCGCCTTGATACGGACGTTACCATGGGAAAGAACTTCGGGATGAAAACTGCATTGGTTTTGACAGGCTACACCAAGCAGGAAGACCTGGAAAAGAGCAAGATAAAGCCGAACTATGTGTTTGAGGGGTTGTAAGTTTTAAATATTTGCCAGGATAATACCCTAACATGAAGAGGCTCTTGCTCCTCCTACTGCTACTTCTGCCTTTGAGTGGATGCGTAAGCAAGGAAGATGTGAAGAGCGAGGGAGGCAAGTACGGCGGAACTCTAGTATGGGGCTCAATAGGCGATGCAAAGGTTTTGAACCCACTACTCGTGAGCGACTCGGCGTCGAGCGATATCGTGGGATTGATTTACGACTCCTTGATCGACATCGATCCCCGTACCTTGGAGCCGAAGCCGAGGATGGCGGAGAGATGGGATGTCGCAGAGGATGGCCTCACCTACACCTTCTATCTTAAGAGAGGAATAAAGTTCCACGACGGCAAGACTTTGATGGCAGAGGATGTGAAGTTCACCTTCGACACCTACAAGGACCCGAACACCAATGCCCCAAATCAGGCTGATGTTCAGAACCTGAGGGAGGTGGAGGTGGTTGATAACTATACGGTTAGGTTCCACCTGGATAAGGCGGACTGCTCTTTCTTACTTACCGCAGGCCTAAGGATACTGCCCTCCCACCTCTACAGAGGCGTGGACGTTAACATCGCCCCCATGAACTTGGATCCCGTAGGTTCTGGATCCTTTAAATTCAAGGAATGGATACCAGATGACAGGATAGTCGTAGAGGCCTTCAAGGATTATTACCGCGGCAGACCCTACCTCGACCAGATAATCTACAAGGTGGTGCCAGATAATACCGTGCTCACTGAGCAGCTCTTCACCGGGGAGGTAGACGTGACGGGAATCGAGTTCGACCAAGTGGAGAGGTTCAAAGCAACTCTCCACGTAGAAGTTTATGAGTACGATGCCCTAGCCTACGGATATATGGGGTACAACCTGAAAAACGAGCTCTTTAGCGAAGCGAAAGTGAGGGAAGCTATAGCCCACGCAATAGACAAGGAGACTATCGTGGATGAGGTCTTTTTGGGCTTTGGTAGGGTTGCCAACGTGCCTATGGCGCCCATTTCCTGGGCCTACAACCCGAACATATCAACACCCGTCTACGACGTTGAGCTTGCCAAAAAACTCCTGGCAGAGACGAGATTCACGGACACCGACGGCAACGGAATAATAGACAGAAACGGGAAGGAATTCAGCTTTACCCTGATGACCAACAAGGGGAATAAGCAGAGGGAGAAAATAGCGGTCATAATCCAGGACCGCCTGAAAAAGGTGGGCATAGATGTTAAAGTACAGTATCTTGAATGGCCGTCTTTCGTTGACAAGGTAAGCGCTAAAAACTTCGACGTTATCATCCTCGGCTGGAGCCTAGGTATTGATCCGGATGCCTCGAGTATCTGGCACTCCGAGAAGGCTGGTGACTTCAACTTCGTATCCTATCATAATCCCAGAGTAAACGAAATCCTCGACGAGGGCTTAACAGTACCGGGATGTAGAAAAAAGGATAGAAGGAAGCTTTACTGGCAGTTTCAGGAAGAAGTGGCCAAAGACCAGCCATATCTATTCCTTTATTACGCCAAGGCTGTAGTGGGAGTCAACGCGAAATTCGATTCCGACACAGGCATCTTCGGCACCCCCATCGGCGTGCTCTGGAACGTGGATAAATGGTACATCAAGGGTTGAGGAGTACTTATCGCTCATGAGCGTTTTAAACTACGTCCTCAGGAGGGTCCTCGTCATGATCCCCCTGGTGCTGGGAATATCCTTGATAGCCTTCTCAATCATCTACTTAGCCCCTGGTTCTCCTGCCGCAACCCTCCTGGGTCCTAAAGCCCTGGATCCAGAGGCCCTAGCGAGGGTGAATGCCAACTTAGGACTGGACAAACCCATCTACGTGCAGTACTACAAGTGGCTCCTCAGCACAGCCAGGGGCGACCTGGGAATATCCATAGGGATTATCCCTAGTAAGCCCGTAGGGGAGCTCATCAAGGGGAGGATACTGCCGACCCTCGAGCTTACCCTCAGCGCCATCATACTGGCCCTTCTAGTAGCCATACCCATCGGGGTCGTCTCCGCTGTCAGGCAGTACTCTGCCTTCGATCACATAGCCACGATAGGCGCTTTCGCAGGCATTTCCCTGCCCAACTTCTGGCTCGCGTTGATGCTCATCCTCGTGTTCTCTGTTGAGCTGGGCTGGCTCCCCTCCTCCAGTATCATAGACCCCCGGATTTCCAGCCCCACGATTTTTGACTACCTCCGCCACCTGCTGATACCGGCCTTCGTTCTGGGCACTGCTAGCATGGCTGGGCTGACGAGGTTCGTAAGGGCGAGCATGCTCGATGTCCTTAGGCAGGACTACATAACCACTGCTAGGGCGAAGGGACTGAGCGAGAGAAAAGTGATATACAAGCACGGCCTTAGGAATGCCCTCCTTCCCCTCGTAACCATACTGGGGATGTCCCTCCCCGGCCTCCTCAGCGGAGCGGTGCTCGTGGAAACCGTGACCGGTTGGCCGGGAATGGGCAGGCTCGCGGTTAACGCGGTCTTTGCTAGGGATTACCCTGTGATGATGGCATTGATAATGATCTTCGGGGTCCTGGTTATCATTGGCAATCTCATCGCTGACATCGTGTACAGCTACGTTGACCCGAGGATAAGATATGAGTAGGTGCGAGAAATGAGGTGGAAGGCTTTCAAGAAGAACAAGCGGGCATTATTCGGCCTTGGTGTACTCGCTGTCATGTACGCCTTGGCGGGTTTCACATTTATAAACACCTTCGCCGACTACCACTGGCTCCCTGACCCAAATGATGTCCATACTGGGGAGAAGTTTTATCTCGTTCAGAAGGCGTCTCCTCTTAGTTACGCTACTTTAGAACGTCTGATGGATTATCCAAGTCTCCAGGAGGCTATTAAAAAACCTGGTAGAAAGGTACCCATCAAGAATAGAGAGGAGTTCATTAAGTTGGTAACTACCCTTCGTAAAATGGGATACGATGATGAGGAACCCCTGGATATCTACCGGAAGGTCTACTATATCCAGCATGAGGAGATCTACAGAGTTTCGCTAATAAGCGTGGAAAACCAGCCTCCAAGCATCAAGCACCCCTTCGGCACCGACGACTTCGGACGCGACGTCCTAAGCAGGTTGATATACGCCTCACGGATATCTCTGAGCGTGGGATTTGTCGCCGTGGGCATAGCTCTGGCGATAGGCATATTCCTGGGCTCCATCTCAGGCTACTACGGTGGCATAGTCGACCAGATAATAATGCGAATAGTGGATATCTGGATCAGCATCCCCGGTCTGGTGCTCCTCATAACCATGGTAGCTGTATTCGGCCCCGGGCTCTTCAAGGCTATGGTACTCATAGGAATCCTCAGCTGGGCTGGTACAGCTAGGATAGTCCGCGGACAATTCCTGTCCCTTAGGGAGCAGGGCTTCGTCGAAGCAGCCAGGGCAACCGGAGCTAGGGACTGGAAGATCATATTCAAGCACCTTTTGCCCAACGCTATGGCGCCCATAATCGTGGACGCCACTCTCTTCCTCGCCGGAGCAATACTCCTAGAGGCCGGCCTCAGCTTCCTCGGCTTGGGTGCCCAACCCCCGACCGCGTCCTGGGGAAACATGCTCACCGACGGCCAGAAATACCTGCGAACTGCATGGTGGATTGCGATTTACCCTGGGCTGGCGATATTTATTACCGTACTCTCCTTCAACTTCATAGGCGACGGCCTTCGTGATGCCCTCGACCCGCGCTTGAGAGGTGTAAGGTGATGCTCCTTCAAGTTAAAGACCTCAGGAGTCATTTCTTCACAGAGGAAGGCGTCGTCAAAGCCGTGGACGGCGTCAGCTTCGACCTCGCCGAGGGCGAAACCCTAGGAATCGTAGGCGAAACTGGATGCGGCAAAACTGTTGCCGCCCTGTCCATAATGCGCCTTCTGTCCAGCCCAGGACAAATCGTAGGGGGTGAAGTATTGTTCAAGGGCGAAGACATCCTCAAAAAAAGTGATGATGAAATGAGAAGAATCAGAGGCGGGGAGATATCCATGGTCTTTCAGGACCCTGCGACCTCCTTCAACCCAGTGTTCAATATTGGAGACCAGATAGCCGAGATCCTGCAAGTTCAAATGGGGCTCGATAAAAGAAAGGCTCTGGAAAAAGCCCGAGACATGCTCGAACTAGTGAAAATTCCCAAAGCAGGGGAAATGCTTCATCAGTACCCCCATGAGCTGAGCGGTGGAATGCGCCAGAGGGCGATGATAGCCATGGCCCTGGCGTGTAAACCAGACCTGGTAATTGCAGACGAGCCGACGACTGCCCTGGACGTTACTATCCAAGCTCAAATCCTGGAGATTCTCAAGGAACTGATAAGGGATTTCCACGTTTCTGTACTCCTGATAACCCACAACCTTGGGGTAGTGGCAGAGATCTGCGATAGGGTCGCGGTCATGCGCAGGGGAAAGATCATCGAGCAGGGGGATGTAAAACAGGTCTTCAACAAGCCTAAAAGCGAGTACACGCGGGACCTGCTCGACGTTGTCCGCGCCCTTTACGGAGGAGTTGAATGATAGAAGCAAAAAACCTGCGGAAGTACTTCCCCATAAGAAAGGGCCTCCTCCTTAGAACCGCGGGTTACACTAAGGCTGTTGATGATGTATCTTTTAAATTAGAGAAGGGCAGGACCCTTGGTCTGGTAGGCGAATCTGGCTGCGGTAAAACAACGATTGGAAGGCTTTTGCTCAGGCTGATTGAGCCCACCTCGGGAGAGGTAGACTTTGACGGCAGGAATATCTTCGAACTCGAGAAGGAAGAGCTTAGAGCCCTAAGGCGGGAGATGCAGATAGTCTTTCAGGACCCCTTTTCCTCTATGAATCCCAGGCTGACAATCTATGATATAATTGGGGAGCCTTTGGAGAACTACGGTTTGGCCAGGGGCAATGAGAAAGAGGATGCCATATCTGAGCTCCTAAGTAAGGTGGGCCTTGAAGCCAGGCACGGGGAGAGATATCCTCATGAGTTCAGCGGCGGACAGCGGCAGAGAATAGCCATAGCCAGGGCCTTGATTTTAAAGCCCAAGTTCATCGTGCTGGACGAACCCACCTCTGCTCTGGACGTTTCTGTTCAAGCTCAAATCCTGGAACTGATAATAGAGCTTCAACGTTCTCTGGGTTTGACCTATCTCTTCATCTCCCACGACCTGATGGTTGTCAAGTACGTGGCGGATGAGATAGCTGTTATGTACATGGGTAGATTAGTCGAGTTAAGCGGGAAAAAGGAGCTCTTTAAAAACCCTCTTCACCCTTATACCCGGGCTTTGCTATCCGCTATCCCAGTTCCTGAGCCAGGGGTTAAAAAAGCAAGGCAGATTATAACTGAAAAACCATACTCGACGAGGAATGGGTGTTCTTTTTACAGAAAATGCGAGCATTCTAAAGTGAGCTGCAAGACGACGCCATCCCTCGTAGAAGTTGACAAAGGACATCTCGTTGCCTGCCACTTCATTTTACGATCTTAGAGATGTTCATCTCCAGTATGTCCTCAGCCCCCTTTTCTTTGAGCTTTGGGATTAGCACGTTAACCTCTTTTTTTGGCACGACGGTTTCAACAGCATAGTAATCTGTACTGTAAAGTTTAGAAACCGTGGGCTTCTTCATTGCTGGTAAGATACCTATTAGGTCTTCGAGTTTGGCCTCGGGCACGTTCATGCTGAGCAGGACCTTGCCCCGAGCCTCGATGACGCCCAATAGGAGGGTCTTCATCTCCCCTATTGCCTTCTTTTTTTCCAGGTCCTTCAATGATTGCTTGTTTGCCAGCAGCTTTGTCGTCGACTCCAAGATAGTGCCGATAATGCGGAGGCGGTTTTTTCTAAGAGTCGAACCAGTCTCAGTGAGATCTATTACGACATCCATGAGCTCCGGTACCTTAGCCTCGGAGGCGCCGTAAGAAAAATATATCTCTACAGGGATGCCAAGGTCCTCGAAGTATTTTTTAGTGAGATTAGGGAACTCAGTGGTCACCCTGCTGCCTGGCTTGATTTCCTCTGGCTTTTTAATATCCGAATCCTCAGTAACTGCAACGACTAAACGAACGACCCCGGAGCTCTGCTTGCTGTAGGGTAGGTCTGCGATTACCTCAACATCGGCTTCACTTTCATTTACCCAGTCCCACCCAGAGATACCCAGGTCGAAGTAGCCCTCTTCCACGTACTTCGGTATCTCTTGGGGACGGAGGATTTTAACCTGCGTTATCCTTGGATCATCGATACTGGGGTTGTAGTCGCGAAAGCCCCTTATCACCGCTAGGTCTGCCTCTTTGAAGAGACGCAGGGTCTGCTCCTCCAGACTCCCTTTTGGTAAGGCCAATCTAAGCATTTAAATCTCCTCATGTACATCATGGGGATAATCCTCTTTCTTTATATACTTTAACCTCCTGTACAAAACCACCTTAAAAAAACCCCGCTTGCCGAGGCTGCCCAGGGATACTGAGAGGTTAGCGGCAATGGTCGTCTTTCATACCCCATCTTTACCAGAAGTGACGACTATAAACCTAGTCATGCTTCCCCGCCTTTAGGGCCTCAATACCAGGAAGCTTCTCCCCAGCAAGGAAATACATTGTCGCCTTACCGCCAGTACTTACATAGGATAACTCCTCAACTAAATCAAGATTCTGAGCCGTTACCGAGAGGTGCCCGCCCCCTATAACAGAGAAGGCCTTCGATTTTGCCATCAATTTAAGAAGCTTCTCGGTTCCAAGGGCAAAGGACTCCATCTCGAAGACACCGCACGGTCCATTCGCTACTACCACCTTCGATTCCTCGATTATGCCTGTATACTGGACAATCGTCTCTATGCCCACATCCAGAATTTTGTAGTCAGGGAATTTATCGACTGATGCCTCAACTCTGGAGCCGTTTTTCTGGAAAGCCAGGTCCACGGGAGCCCTTATCTTCTCTTTATACATCCCCGCCAATTCCTTGGCCATAGGGATTAATTCCGTGAGCCCCTTGCTCTCAAGGATTTTTTTATTCTTCCCGCCTATGCTGGCTCCTTCTGCAGCGAGGAACAAATTACCCACGAGTCCGGTGGTTAGGACGTAATCCGCCACTTTATCCTCGAGGAGTCTCCTTATTGCCTGGATAGCATCCCTTGCCTTCGCACCTCCGAATAAGAAAGTCTTCGGCCTTTTTTTGCTCGTAAGAATCTTGGATAGAGAGGTAACCTCTCTCTCCATAACCTTTCCAGCGCTACTCGGCATTACGTAAGGGAAAGCAACCACCGATGGCTGGGTCCTGTGGGCTACGGCAAAGGCATCGTTCACATAAAAATCACAACACGAAGAAAGCTTACGGACAAAGTTCGTATTAGCCTGAGCAGCAGGGGTCTGGCACATCACCTGGGGGCTCACCTCTTCTGAGCAAAATCGGACGTTCTCGAGGACAAGGATTTCGCCAACCCTCAACTTGTCGATTTCCGCCCGCGCCTTGGAGCCGAAGACATCGTCCACGTACTTTACTCGCCGGCCGTTTACCTCCCCGAGCCTCTCGGCGTGCATCTCTAGAGTCGTGAAATCCCCTCGACCAGGTCTGCTCTGGTGGGCCATGATCACAGTTCTGGCCTCCTCCAGACACTCTAAAGTGGGTGAATGACTTCGAATCCTGGTATCATATATTATCTCCCCTGTGTTCGGGTCGATAGGCGAGTTAATGTCGACCCGGAGGAGTACTTTTCTGCCGACTAAATCTTGATTTTCCAGGACTGCTAACTCCATGAAATTGTTCCCTGCCTATGGCGTGTTCACCTCTTCCCTTCTTCTATATATTTATTTCTTTAACCGGCTCCCAGAGAGAATACTCATATAGCCTCCTCACTAATATCCTCTGTTATTATCTCGACTATCGGCAGATACTAGGATAGATGCTAAAATTCAAATCAAAGATTTGTCGGATGATAAGGTGTTCGGAGTAGATAATGAGGACGACATCATAAACGTTCTTTCTAAACATCTGCCATTATTATAGAGCATATAGAGCAAGACATCAAATTAGTATTTTATACCTACATCTAATTCCGCTGCCTGCCGTATTTCATCAATAAGTATATCTGTGATCTCAGTGCTGTATTTTATAACACGTTCATCGCCTCTAGAGACATCCCATCTCTCATCAGGTAAATCGATAGACACTATTTCCTTTATTTTAGCGGGCCTAGCTGTCATGCAAACCACTTTTTGAGAGAGATACACAGCCTCCTCTATATCGTGGGTTACAAAAATAACTGTTTTTTTTTCGTTTAACCAATACTTCAAAAGTTCTACTTGTAAACTATGCCTACGTGCCCAATCCAAGGAACTGAAAGGTTCATCACATAAAACTATATCTGGATCTAGGGCAAATACCCTACATACACCTACTTTCTGTTTCTCACCATCGGATACATCAAATGGAT